>DASRNL010000147.1:0-8342 GCA_035647415.1 Sphaerochaeta sp.
CTAATGGTGTCGTTGAGAGTGTCGCAAGTGCGAGCCAAGCGGTAGAGAGCGTCGCTGCTGCCAGCGAGACGGTAGCCGAGGTGGTGACCTCAGCGAGTCAGGTGGTAGTGGAGAGCGTCGCTGCTGCAAGTGAAGTGGTGGCTGAGGTAGTAGCCTCTGCAAGCCAAACACCAGTTGTTGAAACAGTCAGTGCAGCCAGTGGGGCTGTCGTCGATGCGGTCGCCGCAGCGAGTCAGAGCGTACAGCAGTTTGCTCCTCCCTTGCTCTCGCAGCCCTTGGGCATCTACAACTGGATCAACGATACCTTTGTAGCGCAGGCACCCTACCTCTTCCAAATTGTTATCGTCCTCGCTGAGGTGGGAATCGGCCTCGCCTTGATCGCAGGCCTCTTCACCTTCCCTGCGGCGGTGGTCTCCATCGGCCTCTCGCTGATGTTCATCATGGGGGCCTTAGCGGGCAAGGAAAGTCTTTGGTATATCGCTGTCTCCATTGTGATGCTCGGAGGGGCTGGAAGAGCCTTCGGTCTAGACTACTGGGTGATGCCCTGGCTGAAAAAACAGTGGAACAAGACCCCCTTTGCAAAGAAGACCTACCTCTACTTGGGAGAGCCTGAGTTTACTCGCAAGCAGATGGAGCGCAGGATGAAGGATCAGTAAGGCGATGCAGGATTTTTGGCACCAAGAGCCGCTGCTCAAAGAGCAGCTCGCCGACGTGCATGCGTTGATCCTTGCTACCGTCAGTGAGGCGAGCCCCTTCATCCGCCCGCTCTTGCTCGACTACCTCGCAAAGCCTGGGAAGATGCTCCGCCCTGCCCTCACCCTGATCACCAGCACCCTCGGTGATACCGAGGTGACCGAGCAGGTCATCGAAGCTGCGGCGATCGTAGAGCTGATCCACCTCGCTAGCTTGGTCCACGATGATATCATCGATGAGGCACCAAAGCGTCGTGGAGTCCCCACCCTCTATGCGCGGGTGGGTGCCAAGCAAGCGGTACTCGCCGGCGACTACCTCCTTGCGAAAGCCCTCGCTCTGGTCAGTGCAGTGGAGGCCCTCGACCCGCTGTTGATCAGCCGCTCGCTCAGTCGCCTGTTAGAGAGCGAGCTGGAGCAGGATGCATCAGTGGGTCAGTGGCATATCAGTGAGCAGACCTACCTCCGGCGGATCGGCGGCAAGACCGCCAGCCTCTTTGGCCTAGCAGCGTACACGGGGGCAGTCGTCTCCGAGCAGGATCGAGCGATCGCCAACCGGGTACATCGGATCGGCTACCGCCTCGGCATCGCCTTTCAGATCCAAGATGACCTGTTGGACTACACCGGTAACAGCGACTGTCTCGGCAAGGCTACAGCGGTGGATCTGCGCTCGGGGATCCCCACCCTCCCACTGATCTACGCCCTCCAAGAGGAGCAGCTACGCGGGACAGATACACTCGCTACTCTGCTTGCCAGCAAACGCCTTACCAAGGGCAAGCTTCAGCGTGCAGTGGCTCTGGTTACCGAACTGGGAGGAATCGAGCGCACAAAAGCGGTTGAAGCGCACTACCGAAGTGCCGCGCTGGTCGATATCGCAACCCTCAAAAACCCAGCGGTCGAAGGGCAGCTACGTGGTCTGCTTGCCAGACTCTCGCATCGCTCGGTATAGTATCGGTATGAACGAAGACGATTTTAGCGGTGAGCAGCTCTGCTACCGCGAAGCCTATGAGACAACCCTCGCCTTTTTAGAGAGACGGCAGCGGGAGAAGCCCGTCTGCTTGGCAGACCTTGAAGGGGAATTTCACCACCTGACCATCTATGAAGGCCAGGATTGGGGAGGACGAGGGCCCTTAAAAAACGCCGAGATCCAAGGCGAAATCTCGGCGTATATTACTTTCATCGATCGGATGAAGACTGAACTCAATTGCTAAGACGCTTCTCCCCTTCCAAGGAACGCAGCTGTGAGATCTCCTCAGAGGTCTCCACCACGCCTAGGTACTCACCCTGGTCGTTGCGCACTGCATAGTATCGAATCAGGATAAACTTACCTCCCGTCTGTAACCAGAAGGACTCACTATCCTTGCGCCCAGCTTTGAAATCCTCCACGAGGCGCTCGACGATATCGAGGCTCTTGGGCGGGTGACAGTGGGCGACCTCCCGTCCGACGATGGTGCGAGTGCGAGGGAAGATCCGATCTTTGGCTTCGCTGAAGTAGCGTACTCGGTCATCCGCTCCGACGAAGGTGATATCAAAGGGCAGCGAATTGAGCATCCACGTCAGCTCCTCGAGGTTCATCGAACCGCTAGGAAGCACTACCTGCCCCGCAACCTGCTCGGCTTTGTGTTCATCTAGCTCTCCAGAAAGGCTCGCCTGCCAGCGGTACCAGGTGGTCGCATCGCTGGGGCTCGCTCCTTCGATGCCTGCATTGAAAGCGTAGCCGATCTCTGGGCTGTCGCGAGCGACTGCGAGCCAGTCATCGGCCTGCATCACCCCTTCGAGCATCGGCATGAGGATTGTATCCTCCTTGCTGACCATGCTGCGCACCTGCTCCTCCAGTTCATTGAGGTGCTCGGATGAGACCTCCTCCCCTGCCTCTAAAGAAGCGATAGCACCTTTGAATAGTGTCCGAATCTCATCGTCGACCCCCCACATCACCTTTGGCGGGGCGGTGATGCCGGCCTTCTCCATATAGGGAAAGAGAAGGTTCTCCTTGCGGCTGTAGTGGCGATCGAGCTTGGAGAGCTCAGAAAGCGCACCTAAGAGCGCCTCGCTGTTCGCTGTATCAGCGCCCCTCAGATAGGCATCCTTTGCAGGGACAAAAGTAGCATCGAGGAAGGCGAGCAAGCCGACGTTCTCCTGCATGAAGACAAAGGCAGGATGCCCACTCTGCTGGGTTATAGCCTCTTTGGCGTGGATCGCTTCGATGCTATCGCCGAAGACCGCTGCGTGTACGTCGCAGAGTTTCATCACCTGCTCGACGGTGACCTCCCCGCTCTCCATCAGCTTACGTTCGGCAGCGGCGAGCTCTTCGGCTGCGATAGTGCCAAAATCCTTCTCAAAATCTGCTTTGACTGAGTCGCTTGACTCACCGTGATGTAATCGTTCGATTATCTCTTTTAATCGAGTAATTTTTGTATCATCCATATGGATCCTCCCCTGACAGAAATAGAATCTGTCTCTCTAAGATGGTAAGAAGCGCTCCAAACGGGAAGCGCTTCTTACAACCATGGTCTGTACTTTCTCACTCAGTAGGCGTTGATGATATAGTGCTCAAGCTCTCCGATCTGTGAATCTCTTTCAGCGAGCGCCGCTTTGACGACGTCTCCGATTGAAACGATCCCAACCAGCTTATCCTCATCGACGACGGGTAGGTGGCGGAAGCGGCCGGTGGTCATCAAGTGTAGACACTCATCGGTACTCTGGTGGGGCTTTACACAGGTGACCTGTGGAGTCATCACACTTTTTACTGCAAGCTCGCCGGTGTTAAGATGCTCAAGGCGGCGGGAAAAGTGGCGGATAATGTCTCGCTCGGAGAGAATCCCCTTGATATCCCCCTGTTCGTTGAGCACTACCAGGGCACCAATCTTGTGCTCAGTCAACTTCAAGAGCGCATGAGCGAGTGAATCATCAGTCAAAATAGAGTGAACAACACTCCCCTTTTGGTCTAAAATCGTTTGCACGTTTGCCATATAGATCCTCCACTTCTTCCTTCGTTTTTCTCTCTCTCCCCAGCATCCTACAAGAGTGGTGAGCGATAATTCTAAGTGTTTTAATAGCTAATCACACTTTTTCGGCAGATGCAAGCCTATTCCCCCCTGTTAGTTGTCATTAGCAAGGGTTTCCTGTATACCTATGCGTATAGTCTCACTGAGGAGTTCTATTTTGGAAACAATAATCTTGTACGTGGTCGCAGCAATCTTGCTGCTCTTCTCCGCTCTGAAGGATCGGAAGAAAACCAAGCAATCTTTACTACGAGCATGGAAATCCTTTGCAAATATCCTACCGCAGATGCTGGGGATGATCTCCTCCATCGGTGTCATCCTCGCGCTGCTCAACCCTGCTTTGATCAGCCGCATTATCGGAGGCTCATCAGGCTGGTTTGGTGTGATGCTCGCTGCAATCATCGGCTCGATCACCCTGATCCCCGCCTTTGTCGCCTTCCCGATGGCAGCGATCCTGCTCGCCAACGGGGCGGGGTATATGCAGCTCGGCGCCTTCGTCTCCACCTTGACGATGGTCGGTCTGATCACCTTGCCGCTGGAGATCCGGTTCTTCGGCAAGAAGTTCGCTATCCTGCGCAATAGCTTGGCGTTTGTCCTCGCTCTGGGTATCGCACTGGTGATCGGTCTGGTTTTTAGGGGGGTGGTATGAAAAAAATCATCAGGCAGTACGCCCTTTTCTTACTCAGTGTCGCAGTCACCCTCGCCCTCCTCTTCATCGATCGACCGACTGGAATGCAGGCGGCATCGACGGTCACCGGCAGCTTTTTACAGATGTTGAAGATTCTTCCGCCGGTCTTCATCCTCCTCGGCCTCTTGGATGTGTGGGTGCCACGGGATACGATGGTCCGCTTCATGGGCGAAGGCTCTGGGGTTACTGGGGCGATCTTAGCCTTCATCCTCGGTAGCGCTGCAGCAGGACCGCTCTATGTAGTCTTCCCCGTAGCAGCAGCTTTCATCAAAAAGGATGTGAAGTTCTCCAATATTCTGATCCTTATCGGTGCGTGGTCGACGACCAAGATCCCGATGGTGATCTTTGAACTCTCCTCGATGGGCCTGCGCTTCGGACTCACCCGCTTAGCGCTCAATATCCCGGTGATCCTCATCATCACCGTCGTGATGAGCCGCGCCTTTAGCGAGGAGGAGGTCACCTCCCTCTACGAGCACGTCAAAGCCCTAGAGTAGTGCTGAGGGCCACCAGTCGATCCTCTTCGAGGATCTGCACCACCCGCGGGCCCACCAGGGCGATAATCCCCTCCTCCTCAAGCTCACTGAGCTTGCGGCTGAGGGTCTCGCGGGCTAGGCCGAGGTAGTTCGCCAAGCCCTCGCGCGAGAGCGGGAGGTGGATTTCTTCGATCCCACCCACCTTTCTTCCGTAGGGCTTACGGAACTCTAAAAGCAAGCTTGCAATTCTCAGCTCAGCATTGCGCCCACCCATCGATTGCATAATCCCTTCTAAGACCCGCATCCGGTTGGCCATCGCTTCGATAATCTCGATCGCCACCTCCGGGTGGCTGTAGAGCAGCGTACGGAACTGACGTGTGCTGAGGATGCAGACCTCCGTCTCCTCTAAGGCCTCTACCGTGTAGGGAACTTCGCTTTCGGTGAGCAGAAATCGTGCACCATAGTAGTCGTGTACCGGAAAAATATAGAGGATCTGCTCTCTGCCGTCGGCGGTGATGCGGTATGCTTTTGCACTGCCTTCGCGGATGACGGTGAACCCATCAGCTCGATCGCCTTCGTGGACAAGAATCTCTCCCTTCTTATACCGCTTATGCTCCATCTGCTGAGTCAGAGTATGCACCGCTTCCATCGGCAAGCTCGCAAAGAGCGGGACGTTGCGGATGCACTGATCGTTGGTACAGGTGTGACAAGTATCGGTCGTTTTCATCAAAACTCCTAGTAAAACACTTCTCTTGTGATTTCAATCACAGAAGTCCTCCTACACTCTGTGGTAGAAAGAGGGTGCAGACAGTATACGAAAGATTACAGTGAGAGGAAATACAATGGAAAACCGATATCCAATAGATGTCCGTGGTTTTATCAGAGACCACTATACCCCCTACGATGGGAACGCAACCTTCCTAAGCGAGCCTACCGAGCGTACCGTCGAGCTCTGGAAGCAGCTCTCAGATCGCCTAGAGGTGGAGCGCAGCCGTGGGGGCGTCTACGACATCGATGAGAGGACGATCTCCACAATCACCAGCCATGAAGCTGGCTATATCAACGAGGAGCTGGAACAGATCGTCGGCCTACAGACCGATGAACCCTTGAAGCGGGCGATCATGCCCTTTGGGGGGATTCGCCTGGTGCACACCGAGCTCAAAGCCTACGGTAAAGAGATGGATGAGCGCGTCGATGAGGTCTTCACCTACCGAAAGACCCACAACGATGGGGTCTTCGATGTCTACACCGCAGAAATGCGCAAAGCGCGTAGCAGCGGCATCATCACCGGCTTACCAGATGCCTATGGTCGAGGGAGGATCATCGGGGATTACCGCCGTGTCCCCCTCTACGGGGTCGACTACCTCATCGCCCAGAAAGAGTGGGCAAAGGAGCACTACCGCTACGATGCGATGACCGAAGAGGTGATCCGCAATCGGGAGGAACTCAGCGAGCAGATCCGTTCTCTCAAGGAGCTCAAAGAGATGGCCCAACAGTATGGCTTTGACATCTCCGAGCCCGCCACCGACACCAAGGAGGCGATCCAGTGGCTCTACTTCGCCTTCCTCGCAGCGACGAAGGAGCAGAATGGAGCGGCGATGAGCCTCGGTAGGGTCTCCACCTTCTTAGACATCTATGCAGAGCGGGATTTGGCAAGCCTCAGGTACACCGAAGAGGAGATCCAGGAGTTTGTCGACCACTTTGTGATGAAGCTCAGGATCATCCGCTTTCTGCGTACCCCAGACTACGATGCACTCTTCAGCGGCGACCCCACCTGGGTCACCGAAGCGGTCGGCGGAGTTGGCATCGACGGCCGACACCTTGTCACCAAGATGAGCTACCGATTCTTGCACACCCTTACCAACCTCGGTCCAGCTCCTGAGCCCAACCTCACTGTGCTTTGGTCGAGTCGACTCCCTGAACCCTTCAAACGCTACTGTGCAGCGCTTTCGATTCAGACCTCCTCGCTGCAGTATGAGAGCGATGACCTGATGCGCTCAGACTGGGGGGATGACTATGGGATCGCCTGCTGTGTCTCGGCGATGCGCCTCGGGGAGCAGATGCAGTTCTTCGGCGCTCGGATCAACCTCGCCAAGGCGCTGCTCTATGCGATCAACGGCGGCGTCGATGAGATCAGTGGCAAGCAGATCGGACCGGCATTAAAGCCGATCAGTAGCGAAGTACTCTCCTACGATGAGGTGATGGATCGCTACGAGGCGATGACCGACTGGCTGGCGAAGCTCTACATCGACACCCTCAATGTGATCCACTATATGCACGACAAGTACAGCTATGAGGCCTTGGAGATGGCCCTGCACGACGAAGAGATCGTCCGCACGATGGCAGGGGGAATCGCCGGGCTTTCGGTGGTCGCCGACAGTCTCAGTGCGATCAAGTACGCCACCGTTACGGTACTGCGTAACGAAGAAGGACTCGCCCAAGACTTCATCATCGAAGGAGCGTTTCCCACCTATGGGAACAACGACGACCGTGTCGATAGCATCGCCCAGACGCTGGTCGAGCAGTTCATCCAGAAGATGCGTCGCCACTACGCCTACCGCAATGCCGTGCATACCCTCTCGGTGTTGACGATCACCAGCAACGTCGTCTACGGGCAGAAGACCGGCTCCACTCCCGACGGGCGTAAGCGTGGAGAGCCCTTCGCACCGGGGGCAAACCCGATGCATGGCAGGGACACCAAAGGCAGTGTGGCGAGCATGAAGAGCGTGGCGAAGCTCCCCTACAGCAGTGCCCAGGATGGAATCAGCTACACCTTTACCGTCGTTCCTTCGACCTTGGGCAAGACCGAGGAGCAGCAGCGGAATAACCTCGTCACCCTCCTCGATGGATACTTCGCCGAACAGGGCCATCATATAAACGTCAACGTCCTCGAGAAGGAGATGCTCCTCGATGCGATGGAGCATCCCGAACGCTACCCACAGCTGACGATCCGTGTCAGCGGGTATGCGGTGAACTTCATCAAGCTGACGCGAGAACAACAGCTCGATGTCATACACCGCACCTTCCACGATGCGCTGTAATATAGGAGGCAGAGATGGATACGATTGGCAGAGTACACTCAGTAGAGACGATGGGAACCCTCGATGGACCGGGGGTGCGGTACGTCCTCTTTTTGCAAGGATGTGCACTGCGCTGTCGCTACTGCCACAACCCTGATAGTTGGGATTTCGCAGGCGGTAGCGAACGCACTGTCGCAGATCTGGTCGCCGAAATCAAAGGCTACCGCCTCTTCTTCGGCTCCGAAGGTGGGGTGACGATCAGCGGAGGGGAGCCCTTACAACAACCTGATTTCACCCTCGCGCTCATCCAGGCGTTAAAAGCTGAGGGGATTCACACGGCGATCGATACCGCAGGAAGTGTCCCGCTACAGGTGGCAAAGCCGATTATAGATGCTGTTGACTTGGTGATGCTCGACATCAAAAGCCTCGATGATAAACAGGCATTCAGCCTCACCGGTATGGGAAATGCC
>DASRNL010000148.1:0-2412 GCA_035647415.1 Sphaerochaeta sp.
GAGGGGGTTCCTACCCCATCCTGGTTGCTCACCATCGCCAGGTAAAAGTTGCCACTTGAGACGATGCGCGAAAGCGCACCGAAGACCCCCGGAAGATAGCGGATCTTCTCATAGGTGTCGATCTGCCCCTCCTCAATGATGACTCCATCCCGATCTAAAAACAGAACCTGCTTAGCCACGGCCATACTCCTTCAATGCATTGAGCAGCCGCTCATTCTCTTCGCTGCTGCCTACTGTCAGACGCAAACACTCACTGCAATGTAGCTCCCCTGAGCGATCGCGTACGATGATACCCTTTTCTACTAAAGCGCGGTAGACCGCCTTCGCCTCGCGCACCCGCACCAAGAAAAAGTTCGCATCGCTGGGGAAAACCCGCTCCACAAAGGGAAGCCTCGCAACTTCAGTGGCCAAGCGCTCTCGCTCTGCAACGGTGCGTCCGACGGACTCTCTCACCCGCTCAGCGCGGCTGAGCGCTTCTAGGGCGAGGGCTTGAGAAGGCCCTCCGACGTTATATGGATACTTCATAGAGGCGATTAAGGCTACTATTCCAGGGCTCGTGATGGCGATCCCTACCCGAGCGCTAGCGATCCCCCACGCCTTGCTGAAGGTTCGAAGCACCACCAACTTCTCATAGCGATCGAGCAGGCTGACCGCCGACTCTCGGCTGCTGAAATCCTGGTACGCTTCATCGACTGCCACAATCCCATCGAAACATTCACAGACTGCTTCGATCGTCTCCAATGAAAATGCATTGCCAGTGGGGTTGTTCGGCGAGCAGAGGAAGAAAAGCTTTGTTTGCCCCCCTTCCAAAGTGCGAGCGGCGCGCTCTGCTGCTAAAAACTCTTCTAAACTACTTTGGTCGATAGCGAACTCGCTATCGAGGTCGAAAGTCTTTACCGCCACATCGTTGATATCGCTGAAGACTCGGTACGCTCCATAGGTGGGGTTGAGGGTGAGGATGCTATCCTGCCGCGGCTCACAGAAGATGCGGATCAAGTTGTCGATCAGCTCATCGCTACCGCTGCCGATCACCGTTCGCTCTGGAGGAAGACCCATCACCTCTGCGATCTGGCTGCGCAAGAGCGCTGCCTGGGGATCAGGGTAGCGGTTGGCAGTGGCGAGAGAGACAAAGCTCTGAGCGCTCTCATTGGCGTCGAGGTAGACCTCGGCAGTTCCGGTAAACTCATTGCGCGCACTGGAGTAGGGACGCAAGGATGCGATATTCTTTCGCACTAACGATCTCATGACGGCTCCTCTATTCGGATGGCCACCGCATTGCGATGTGCCTCGAGTCCCTCTGCTTCGGCGAGAGAGAGTAGGGTCGGCGCTAGACGGGCCAGCCCCTCCTCGCTTAAGCGTTGGACGGTGATTTTCTTGATAAACGAGTCGGTGGAAAGTCCACTATATCCCCGTGCCCACCCGGCAGTAGGCAGGGTGTGGTTGGTTCCGCTGGCATAATCGCCACTGGACTCAGGGGACCAAGGTCCAAGGAAGACTGAACCTGCGTTGTAGACCAACTCCAAAAGTTTATCATCCTCCTCTTCAGATCCGAGGTTGATGATCAGGTGCTCCGGGGCGTAGGCGTTCACCAAGCTTGCGCACCCTTTGCGGGTGGGGATGATGAAGATCTTGCTGTTGGAGAGGCTCTCTGCAGCTACATCAGCGCGAGGCAGCTTAGTAAGCTGTAAACGCAGCGCTTCCACTACTCGGTCGGCGTACCGCTCTCCGGTAGATCGATCAGCAAATACTACCAGCATCGCCTGGCTATCTGGGCCATGCTCTGCTTGGCTGAGGAGGTCGCTGGCGACAAAGGCGGGGTCCGCCTTCTCGGTGGCTACGACCAACACTTCGCTGGGACCTGCGGGCAGATCGATAGCACAGACTGAGGCACCAACCTGCGCTTTGGCTTCGGTGACCCACTGGTTGCCCGGACCAAAGATCTTATCCACCGGTGCGATGGACTCACTCCCATAAGCCAGAGCTGCGATCGCCTGAGCACCGCCGAGTTTGTAGATCTCGGTGATTCCACAGAGCGAAGCAGCATAGAGAATCGCTGGGTTGATCTCTCCATCTTCATCCGGAGGAGTTACCAGCACGACCTCTGAGCAGCCTGCTGTTTGGGCGGGGATACCGAGCATCAAGGTGGTGGAGACCAGCGGTGCGGTGCCTCCAGGGACATAAAGACCTACCCGATTGATCGGGACGATCTTTCGCCAGAGCGCTACCCCATCCTCCTTTAGGTACTCCCCTTCGCCCAACTGGGCGCGGTGGAAATTTTCGATACGCCGCTTTGCCTCCTGTAAGGCGGTCTGCAGCTCCGAGGGGACAGCAGCAGCTGCCTCTTCAATCTCCGCATCGCTTACCCGCAGCGTTGTGAGCAAAGGGCCATCGAAGCGCTCAGTGTAGCGGTAG
>DASRNL010000149.1:0-3137 GCA_035647415.1 Sphaerochaeta sp.
AAGGGGGTGGCATCAGGGCTCCTGCTGTCGACATCACAGTGTGGGGGGTGGTAGTTGGGGAAGGGCCAGTGGACCAGGTAGAGGTCGAGGTACGATACACCGAGATCTTTGAGGCTCTGTTTTGCGCTCTTGATCACATTGGCCTTGCCGTGGCTATCATTCCAAACCTTGCTGGTGATCCACAGCTCTTGGCGAGCGATCTTGCTCTGGGCAAGGACAGCTCCGATCTCACGCTCATTCCCGTAGACACTGGCACAGTCGATATTGCGGTATCCCACTTCCAGTGCCTCGGCGACCGCTTTTGCCATCACCTCGCTGGGGATGTGGTGCCGAAGGTCCCCATTCCAATCGCTGGAATCTTTGCTCCTGTGGAAGGGACAGTGAAATATTTGTTGTGCATGCGGCACCTCCTCTCTCTATAGGATACGATAGTTTTAAGAAATCACAATGCTTAAAATACGAATAGTGACTATCATTTTGCGCAAGAGATGGTATACTCATCCTATGCGTTATATCGGACTGCAGCTACGCTTTCAGGACAGCTATGATCTTGCCGTAGCCCATGGGGTGGTGCACTACGCGCAAAAAAAGAGTGGGTGGCGGATCAAGGGCCCGCTTTTCAGCGATTCGCTGGCAGATTGCGATGCCTTGATCGCTCGCATCGAGAGCGAAGAGGAGGCACGTGCCTATAGAGCGGCGTCGATACCGATCGTCGATATTGCAAACGCTACCTTCAACCCGTTCTTCCATCTGGTGACCAACGATGATATCGCCACCGGCGAGATCGCTGGCGCCTACTGTAAAGAGGCAGGCTTAGATGCGCTAGGGTGGTGTGGCATCGACAAGGTGCGCTGGGCAGCCCAGCGCTTCGAAGGGTTTTCCAAGGGCCTACACGTACCCAAAGAATCGATCCACTCTTTTATCCAAAGCCTCAGCTGGTGGCGGCAGCTCTACGAGAGCTCTGAGGAGTTTGACCGCTGGCTCAAGGGCCTGCCTAAGCCGATCGCTCTTTTCTGTGGCAACGACTTAAGTGCGGTGAAGACGCTCTTCAGCTGTCAGCGCCTAGAGATCGCAGTCCCCGAGGAGGTGATGCTCTTAGGGGTCGACAATGAGACCTTGCTCTGTGAACTCGCTTCGCCATCGATCTCCTCGATCCAGCCCAACTGTCATGCGATCGGCTATGAAGCAGCAGCTTTGATCGACCGCCTGTTAAGTGGTGGGCAAGCAACTTTGGCGGAGCAGACGATCCTGCCGCTGCCGATCATCGAGCGGGAGAGCACCGCAATCATACACGCAGGCGATGAGCACGTGGCAAGGGCTCTGAAGCTCATCAAAGCTGAGGCGACCTATGGGCTGAGTGCCGGCGAAGTTGCCGCCGAGAGTGCCATCAGCCGTCGGGCGTTGGAGATGCGTTTTCAAAAGTATCGGGGGAGGACGATCTTAGCAGAAATTCAGCATCAGCGCCTCGCAGAGGCGACGCGGCTCTTGCTGCACACATCCACGACGATCAAAGAGGTCGCCTACAGCTGTGGGTTTGCCAGCGAACATCGTTTCTACGCACTCTTTCGTAAGGCCTATGGGATGACCCCCGGTGAGTACCGGGCGTTGCATCATCCCCATTAATACCGTTTTCTTACCTCGGTGACGGCAGTAGCGATTCGATCCAGCGCCCAGAGCACTTGCTGCTCTGGGGCAGCGAAGTTAAAGCGTACAAAGCGACCATACTCAGGCCCCCCAAACCAAGACCCATCGTTCATACAGACCGAAGCCCGATGTCCGAAGAAGCGTGAGAGGATACCGCCGCTGGGGCTGCGTTCGCTGGCGTAGAGGTCGGGGTGCAGAGCGGCATCCTGCTCGACGAAGTGGAGGATACGCCACCCATCGATGAGGCCGATGAAGGAGGCGTTGGGGGTGATGAAAGAGAGTGAAGGAGCGTACTCATAGAGGTAGCGCTCGATCAAAGAGACCCGATCTTGCAAGAGGTCGATCAGCGCATCGAGCCACCGATCACACTCTTGGTAGGCAGCGAGGGCTAAGGTGGTAGCGGTGATCGAAGGTTTGTTCGCTCGAAGGATCTCCCGTCTGCGCACAAAGCGCTGCTGAAGGTCAGGGTCGCTGAAGAGGGTCAGCGAGTAGTGCTCCCCGGCGATATTGAAGGTCTTGGAGGGTGCCATCAGCACCGCAGCTTTGCACCCGGTGGATTTTGCAGCATCCAAGAGGCAGTTATGGCTGTTGAAGCTCAAATCTGCGTGAATCTCATCGCTGATGATCGCCACCTGGTGTTTTGCCGCCAGAGCACAGAGGCCGATCAGCTCCTCTTCACTGAAGGTCAGACCGGTGGGGTTGTGGGGGGAACAGAAGATCAAAAGCTTCGCTTGGACTAAAAGGCGATCGAGGGCTTCCCAGTCGAGGCGGAACTGAGCACCTTCCTCATCGTAGATAAGCGGCCACAGAAGGGCATTGCGCTTCTGCGAGGCGACGATGCTCAAGAACGGTTGATAGGCGGGGAGGCCCACGATGACCCCATCACCTTCATCGGTGAGGAGCTCTACCAAGGTTGCAAGGCTGGTCAGCACCCCTTGGCTGATCACTATCTCACTAGGATCGAGGAGCATATTATGGCGCCTCTGCGCCCAGGCGCTGAAGACTTCCCGCTCATCTGCGGCATTGCTATAGCCGTAGATCCCATGCTCGTTGAGCGCAGAAGCAGCAGATCGGACCGCCGGTGGAGCTTGGAAGTCCATATCCGCTACCCAGAAGGGAGCGGCATCGGGGTTTCCACAGATCGAGGCTATCGCGCTCTTGTTATACTTCACCGAGAGGGTGTTCTTGCGATCGATGGTCGTTTCAAAACAAGCGGGTTGCATCATCGGTACTCCATGGTATATCCCGATTCAGGGTTCGGGTAGCGAGCGCCCCGAGGGGGCTTGGTGAAGGTGATCGCCCCGGTGGGGCAGCGGTGATAGCAGCCAAGGCAGCCGCTACAGACCCGGTCCCAACTCGGTCGTTCATCAACTAAGGTAATATTGTGAGAAGGGCAGATTCTGTAGCAGATTCCACACCCATCACATGCATCGGTGACGATAAAGCGTTCAGCAGCATCCATCAAGGAGCGCTGAATCGGGTGCATCAGGAGC
>DASRNL010000150.1:0-9195 GCA_035647415.1 Sphaerochaeta sp.
GGATGCCGTTGCCAAACTTTGCGTGGTCGGTGGCCTGCATCTCACCGATGCGATAGAGGATCACTCTGTCGTCGATGATGTAGTGGCTCAAGTACGTACAGTCGAGGATGGCACAATAGTCACCGATATCACAGCTGATAATCCGAGAGTTGGCGATGCCAACAGGCACGGCGAAGTCATGGAAGCTGACAATCTGCTGTTGGAGAGCGCCGATGCGCACTAGGCCATAGAACTCGGTGTTTCTGATGAGGTTGGGGTCGAAGGGATCGTTGACTAGGACATCATCCCAATTGGGGCTGTAGTTAAGGTTTTTCGTAAGGATGTCGATTTCTCGTGGAAACAATGGACGATAGTCATCGTTGGTTTTCCCAAGCTGTTCATTCCTAAGATAGTACTCATCCTTGCCAGGTGGCAGATACTGCTCAGCGATGAAATCATACCCGAACCCCTGGTGACCTAAGATCGTGGTAATTTTGCTCATGCTACGAGTATACTCGGCGTTATTGCTGCATACAAGGCGACCGCTCTGGGTGTTTACCGGGAAACGTGCAGCCGGTAAGTGATCTTGTGTATCGGGCACCAAAGAGGCAGAAAAGCTGTATGGTGTACGGGTGATAAACGTAAAAAATGTACACTTACGTTCATGTGTACGCAACTGTACATTTGCATTATATTGCTCTATAAGGAATTAGCTCTAAAATAAATGCCCAGAACAGGATTTGAACCTGCACAGTGTTGCCACCATTAGGACCTGAACCTAACGCGTCTACCAATTCCGCCATCTGGGCGTGCAGGCACAACTATACGGTATATCTTTGACTTCTGTCAACTGAAAGAAGGACACTTGCTTGGGCGATAATGGCATCGGCACTCCCCACTTCGTTGAGGCATCCTTCGGCAGTTTTTGCTTTCACTGAGACTTGTTCTACTTTGATGTTGAGCACCGTCGCGAGGGTCGTTCGGATTGTATCGATATGCGGTCTGAGCTTCGGTTGCTCTAAGATGATTGTGGTATCGAGGTTGACAATCCGGTAGGGGGGGAGGTGCTTGGTGACCACCTCTTTCAGCAGCAAGGTGGAGTCAGCATCCTTGTAGGCGGGGTCGGTATCAGGAAAGTGGGTACCGATATCCCCCTTCGCTAGAGCTCCGAGTAAGGCGTCGATGATCGCATGGGTCAACACATCCCCGTCGCTGTGGGCGACCGAACCTTTTTCATTGGGGATGGAGACCCCGCCGAGGATCAAGGGCCTTCCGGGGGCGAGGCGATGGATATCCCAACCACTGCCGATACGTATCATCAACTCTGCTCCGCTTTAAACTCGCGCAGCGCTTGGTGAAAGCGCTCGCTCGCTTGGATCTTCTGTTCAGCTTCAGCTCGCTGTTCAGTATAGGTTGCTATCTGCTCTTGGGCATCGGGGATATCGCTCTGGTAGGTGACCTTGCGGTTCTCCGGTGAACCGGGGGTAACCCCTACCGTATATCCTGCCTCACTGTAGATTTCGGTGTCGTCGGTGAAGCGTTTCTCTAGAGCTGAAGCGGCCTGATGTGCTTCCCAGATCTCTGGATAGCGGAAGATCTGTGGGGTCTGCACTCCGACCGACCGAGTCCGGTCGATATGCTCTACGATAAGCCCATTCTCCTCGATAATCTTCATCGTATCGATCGTCGGTAGCGCAGGGGCTGCCCCTCCGAAGACCGTCGCGGTGGCCAGCGTTTGGATGATCAACTCGGGGGTGATGAAGCAGCGTGCTCCATCATGGATCGCCACATACTCGACCTCAAGATCTATCTTCGCTAAGAGCGAGAGAGCGTTATAGACTGAACTCTGGCGGCTCTCTCCGCCAGGGGTGAGGATGATTGGCACTTGGTTTTGCTCCAAGAGATCGCCGAGGGCGATTCCGCACTCTGCTTCTAAGCCCTCGGGATGGGTGACGATAATCGCATTGCAACCGGGGACGGTAATAAAGGGGGCAGTAGCTCGCCAGAGCACCGTCTCCCCTTCGATTGAGAGATACTCTTTCTTTACACTGCTCTCTTGATCGTTAAACCGATCGCTGCTCCCTGCTGCGGTGATAATGACCGCGTGCTTGGGGAAGGCCATCCTAGGCCTCCAAGCGGGAGAAGACGATCATCTCGATCTCCTTCTCTTCCTTCTTCAAGGAGATCGCCGCTTCATCGACGAGGAGCCTGAGGGCACTGTCGTAGAGCTTGCGCTCTTGTACCGGGAGCTCCTTGATCTTGCTGCGATGATAGAGTGCCTGGACGACCTTGGCAATCGATGCGATCGACCCCTCTTTGAGCAGGTCAACGTTCATCTGATAGCGGGCTTTCCAGTCGACTGGCATCGGCTCATACTTGCTTGAGATCGAGTCGATGGCTGCTTGAGCCTCATCCTGGGGCACGATAGCTCGGATGCCAAGCTCTTCAGATTTGTCGATTGGAATCATGACGGTCATGTCTGAGATGTCCAGATAGATGACGTAGTACATCGTGGGAGTACCGCGGAAATCTTTCTCCTCGATGCGCCGCACAACGCCTACACCCTGCAAGGGGTAGACTACATGCTCCCCAACGATAAATTGTATCTTATCCTGTACTGAATCCATGGCAAGAGTATACCTTATTTTCACTATATCAACAAGGCAACACCACCGTCGTGATCTGTAACACTAAGCGGCAATTGATAAATCCCTATGTATCCATAAATGATTTATTCCATTTGGGGTAAGAAGTGTAGTAGGATGGGTCTCATTACTGAAAAGGAGAAGGATGGGGAAGCCCTCTTTATGCTTGAACTGCTAAAGACTTCCCCAACCCAAATAAAGTATGCAAACAATAGCATCGAAATCTCTAGAATGCAAGAGAGAACCACCTGCCATCCTTAAATTTGGTAGCATCACCGCCGTGATCCTCGATGATAGGCAATCCAAGCAGAGATGGTGTATAGTCTCTCGTATGAGAGAACGAGTACGTCGCTGTGGAGTTCTGCTCCACCCCACATCCTTGCCTTCCCCCCACGGGATTGGCACCCTCGGAGAGGAGGCTCTACGCTTTGTGGAGCTGCTCTACAAGACCAAAGTACGCCTCTGGCAGATCCTGCCGCTGGGACCGACCGGCTACGGGGACTCCCCCTATGCTGCTCGCTCCTCCTTTGCAGGCAATGAGCTCTTGGTCGATCTTCCGGAGCTTGTCTACGATGGCTACTTGCCAGCCACGGCGCTCCTCGGGGCACCGGTGTTCTCAGGTGATCGGGTCGACTACGGCGCAGTCCGTGCTCACAAGGAGCCGCTCTTAGCCCTCGCTGCAGATACCTTCTTAGCGAAGGCTGAGGGAGAGGATCGGCGTGCCTATGAGCAGTTTGTTACAGAGAACGAATTCTGGCTCGCCGACTACAGTCTCTACACGACCCTAGCAACCCACTACAACGACTCGCGCTGGTATAGTCAGTGGCCCAAAGCGTTGCGCTTGCGCGAAGAGACGGCCCTTGCTGCTGCACGCAAAGAACACCAGAGTGCCATAGAGCGGGTGCAGGTGATCCAGTACTTCTTCTTCCGCCAGTGGGAAGCGGTGAAGCGGTATGCCAATGAGCATCAGATTTCCATCCTCGGGGACCTGCCGATCTTTGTCGCCCCGGATAGCTGTGATGCGTGGGTCGACCGACACTTGATGAAGATCGATGCAGATGGGGTGCAGCTTGCCCAAAGCGGTGTACCGCCGGACGCCTTCTCCGATGAGGGACAGCTCTGGGGCAACCCCGTCTACGACTGGCCTGCCCATCAAGCAGAAGATTTTGCCTGGTGGATTCGTCGTATCGAGAAGACTTTGGAGATCTGTGATTTGGTGCGAATTGACCACTTCCGCGGCTTTGCCGCCTATTGGGAGGTCCCCCAAGATGCCACTACCGCCATCGAGGGGCAGTGGGAGCCCTCACCAGGGACCGAGCTCTTTGCAGCGCTTCGCAAGCACCTGGGAGAAGAGCTGCCGATCATCGCCGAGGACCTCGGGGTGATCACCCCTGACGTGGAAGAACTGCGCGATAGTAACAACTTCCCCGGGATGAAGATCCTCCACTTCGCCTTCGATGTAGAGAATGGGATGCTCGATTCAAAGAATCCCTACCTGCCGCACAATGTCACCGCCCAGAGTGTCATCTATACCGGCACCCATGACAACAATACCACCGTCGGGTGGTTTGACTCCCTCGACGGAGGAACTCAGGACCTGGTACGCCGCTACCTCGAGTGCCCTGATGATCAGGTACCGTGGCAGCTGATCCGCCAGATGCTGCTCTCAGTCAGCGATGATGCAGTCTTGCCGATGCAAGATTGGCTACAGCTCGATGCCAGCGGCAGGATGAATGTGCCCTCGACAGTAGGAACGAGCAACTGGAGCTGGAGATTGGAGAGCCTCGATATCGAGAGCTGGCGGGTGGAGCGGCTCCGCTCCCTCATTGAGATCAGCGGCCGAGCCCCTTAGATATCTTCGGCGATATAGCGTAGCAGCTCCGCTGCCAGGGGGTGCTCTTGGTGGTGTGCCGCTTCACCGAGCGCCTCTTTTGCATAGGCTACTCCCTGAAGAGCAGCTTGGGCGATCGGTAGGAAGGTGGTATCCAAAGCATCGCTGTAGATCGTGGCACGTTCAATCACCGCTGCACGCACCAAGAGCTCTACGGTTACCTCACCCCAGTTGAAGCGGTGGCTGATCTGATGGCTAAAGGGGGGACTGCGCTTGAGAATCGAGTCGTAGTTGCCAAAGAGGTCGTAGCGCTCTTGGGCTGCCGGGTCGCTGCTATAGTCGATTGCAATGATCTCACTCTCTCCATAGCGGGCGATAAACTCCTCGATGAACGCCTCTTTTACTTGCGAGATGGTGATGGAGGGAACCTGCTCGCTGAGGTTGCCCACCCGAGCTGCTACCGACTGTACCGCCTTGCTCGCTAGTTTGGTGGAGCTGGGGGTCAGGTAGTCGTCCATGACCAAGAGATCCCCGTGGACTAGGAGGGTACCGTGGTGGCAGAACTTGGTACGGGTCTTCTGAAAGGCGTTACCGCTGATCTTCTTCCCGTCCATCGTCACATCGTTACGCCCGGAATGCTCTGCAGTCACTCCAACCCGCGCTAGAGCAGCGATTAGGAGATCGAAGTTCTCCTCTTCGCTCGCGGTCTCTTTGTTCTCGATGAAGGTGAAGATGAGGTTGCCGCGGTCGTGGTAGACCGCTCCTCCGCCGCTTTGGCGGCGCACCAGCTGCACATTATCCTCGCGCATCTTTTGGAGGTTACACTCCGCCCAGGCGTTCTGGTACCGTCCGACGACGATGCACGGATCGTTTTCCCAGAGGTAGAGGACCCGATCGTACTCTGCTTCGATCAGCAGGGCTTCGCCGGCAAGGTTCGCAGCGCAGTCGTGGGAGGTGGAGATGATAATCGCTCGCTTTTCTGTTCTATCCATATCCATACTCTATCGGTTACTCGCCCCTTTATGCTATACTCACTCTCGTGAATATCATCCTCTTTGACCACCTTGATGCGACCAACACCCTCGCTGCTACCGACTACCGAGCTCGACATATCAAGGGTGTATTACGCCTTGGTGTAGGGGAGCATTTTGTAGCAGGGGTTATCAACGGCAGTAGCGGTACTGCGACCCTCCTAGCAAGCGACACAGAGCAGCTGACCTTCTCCTATAGTGCAGAGGCCGCCTCCGAAGCGCTGCACCCGCTGACCTTGATTGTGGTGCAGGTGCGCCCGATCTCGATGCGCCGTATCCTCCGAGAGGCGGTGAGCCTCGGGGTAGGGACGCTGATCTTAAGCGGCGCGGATAGCGTCGAAAAGTCCTATGCGTCCGCCAAGCTCTATAGCGAGGGTGAGTATCGATCGATCCTCATCGACGGGGCGATGCAGAGCGGAAAGACTGCAATCCCTCCGGTACACTTTGCCCATACTATAGCCGAAGCGATCGAGCTTGCCGGCAGCGATGCAGAGCGGATTGTCATGGATAACAAGGAGCGAGGAGAGCGGTTGAGTACCATGGTGCTGGAGCAAGAGCAGCCGGTGGTCCTCGCCATCGGTGGAGAGCGCGGTTTCAGCGATCGAGAACGCTCCCTCTTTCGGGATGCTAGCTATCGCTTTGCCACCATCGGAGAGCGAGTGCTTCGTACCGAGACCGCCGTGAGTGCAGCGACCGCTGTGCTCTTAGGACGGATGGGACGGATCTAGTGAAGTTAGGAAGATACCTTGCTCCTCAGGCATCCGCGATGCATAATAGAGAGCGTCTAAGACAAGGAGAATTATAGAGATGGCACACTGTGTAGTAGCAGCCGCTGAGGCAATTTTGGATCAGGAGTTTCCCGTCCTCGATCATGGGTTTGTTCGATTGGTAGACTACCTCGGTAGTGACGAGCGCATCGTCCAAAGCGCGCGCGTCTCCTACGGCAGCGGGACGAAAACCTACCGCCAGGATAAGGGGTTGATTAACTACCTCTTGCGCAACGACCATACCTCCCCCTTTGAGCAGGTGAACTTCACCTTCCACATCAAGATGCCGATCTTTGTCGCCAGGCAGTGGGTCCGCCATCGTACCGCCCGCGTCAATGAGATCAGCGGTCGCTACAGCGTGATGGAGCCGGAGTTCTACCTGCCTTCACGCGATCAGATCAACAAGCAGAGTGAGGATAATAGGCAGGGGCGCATGAGTGAGCCGGTAAGCGACGCTGAAGCCGCTGCGGTCTTAGCACTCTTACGATCGGACCAAGAGCAGGTCTACGAGAACTACGAGGCGCTCTTGGAGATGGGCATCGCCCGTGAGCTCAGCCGGGTCAACCTGCCGCTCTCCCTCTACACTGAGTGGTACTGGCAGATGGATCTGCACAATCTCTTCCACTTCCTCCGCCTCCGCCTCGATGCACACGCTCAGTATGAGATCCGCGTCTACGCTGAGGTGATTCTCGACATCATCCGCAAGGTCTGTCCGATCGCAGTCGAAGCCTTTGAGGAGCATAAGGTCGGATCGGTGACCTTCAGCAAGCGGGAGAAGGAAGCGCTTTTAGCGCTGCTTAACGGTGAAGAGAACCCCCTAACAGGCCGAGCACGGGAGATCTTTGAAGCGAAGCTTACCTAAGGGCGCGCAGTCGCTTGCGATACTCGCGCCTAGTCAAAGGAGGCGCCGGTAGCGTAGGGCGATCGAGCAGCAGCTCAGGGTTGAGCAGGTGCTCCTGCAAGACCCGCATAGATTTAACCAGATAGTAACCATCGGTGATCCGCTCATCGATGGTTACTCCTATTTCCAGGGTATCCTTGGTCCCTCCACCGTCGGCAGGGGAGAGGCGGGTGCGCCGCAGCTGGCCGATCGTCAAGAAGATACTGGTCGTCCCCCACTCGTAGAGGTGGTGCAACGGGGTATGCCCACCGATACCGATCGAGCCGAGGTTGGAGACAAAGAGGGAGGTGTGCAACCCATCGGCCTCCCTCAGCGCCTTCGGGGCTATGCCAAAGCGATCGAGGAAGCGAGCAAAGGCGACGATAAGGCGAATAACCGGTGAGGGGAAGCGGAGGAAGAAGCGGATCGCTTCATCGGTGAAGGTGTCGCTCTCCGGCTGCCTTTGTTGATCGATGGCACCGGTGATGATGCTCGCTATCTCCTCTAAGGTCATATCTGGCTGGAAGTAGAGGGGCATCGAGTGCTCGGGGGCATCATCAGCTGAAGACTCGCGGACTACGAAGTTCAACGAGAGCTCATCACGCTCCCAGTACCGGTAGTTGGCGATGAAACGATTGAGATGGGGGCGCAGGGCGATGGTGCGCAGCATCGCTGCCAAGAAGACTTCAAAGACCCGATAGGTTTTTCCCTCTTCTGCCTTCTGTTCTTTGATGAAGGTGACCGCATTGGTCATATCAAAGGTGAGGTGCTGGTAGACCAGTGAATCACACCTGCGTGGCATGATGTAGGGGAAGATCTGCTTATAGGGGGGGATGTCATAGACACGGCGTGCATCATTTCGTCGGCTCATACTAACCTCACCAATACATATAGAGGGGCATACATTTCCTAGTTGAGTATATCCTATCTGTATTTGTGAAAACAAGGAGATGTGGGGCAATTGCCAAAAGAAGTTCTGCCTACTATCCTTACAACGAGTATGGAAAACCCTGAGCATCAACCCACAGAGCAGCAGCAACAGACCCAAAGCGCCCAAATGCAGGCGCGAGAGCTCCCCGATGCCTGCGGCGTCTACCTGATGTACGACAACAAGGATTCGATCATCTATATCGGCAAGGCGATCAACCTCCGCAAGCGGGTGAGCAGCTACTTCACTGGCAAGGGGAACGCCAAGACGATCGCCTTGGTGCGCAAGGTCGCCAGAATCGAGTACATCATCACCGGCAATGAGTATGAAGCGCTGGTGCTGGAAAACAACCTCATCAAAAAGCACTCACCGCACTACAATATCTCACTCAAGGATGGCAAAAGCTATCCGATGATCCGCATCACCAACGAGCCCTTCCCGAAGGTCTTTAAGACCCGTCGTCTTATCGACGATGGGTCGCGCTACTTCGGCCCCTATCCCTCGGTGAAGCACCTGGAACGCTACCTCGATCTGATCAACAAGCTCTTTCCTCTGCGCAGATGTGCAACACCACTGCGCAGGCGTGATCGCCCCTGTCTCTACTACCATATCGGCCTCTGCAGTGGTCCCTGTGCCGGTTTGGTGGATGAGGAAACGTACAATATCTCGGTGGAGGCGGTGATCAACCTCCTCGAAGGCAAGTCTGAGGCACTCATCGCACGCCTTGAGAAGGAGATGCAGGCGGCGAGCAAGGCCCTAAACTTTGAGGAGGCGGCGACCAAGCGCGATCAGATCGCCTCGATCATCGCCATCAGCACCGAACAGCAGGTGCAGGACTTCAGCGTCGAGAGCCGCGACTACGCCGCTATCGAGATGCGTGGACCGCTCTGTACGATCAGCTTGATGCAGATGCGCGACGGACAGCTCATCGGCCGTGCACTCTACCGAGCTGAGACCCTCGCCGATGAGACGGAGGTGCTCTTAAACTTCTTGGTACAGTACTACGCCGATGGACTGAAGCTGCCGCAGTTCCTCTACGTCTCACACGAGATCGATATCGCCTTGATCCGCCAGTACTTCAGCGAGCAGCTCGGTGGTAAGCTCGCTGTCAGCCTCCCCTTGGAGGGGCGGCAC
>DASRNL010000151.1:0-2026 GCA_035647415.1 Sphaerochaeta sp.
TACCAAGGTCGACGAACGGATGTTTTGTGGTGGAGTCGCCGTGGGGGTGTCGACTGATATTGCCAGTGCATCCATCGCAGTCGTTTCGACAAACACCCCACGCTTGTGGGCAGGTTCAACCAATTCAATGGTAGTAGCGACGATTTACTCGTACGATGAGCGCAATTCATCGATTATCACCGAGGTGAAGCCCGCCTCAATAGCGGCTTTCATTACTGCAAAATCTTTAGTATGGTCGAAATGCAGAGCTACCGGGAAGGTGGGACGCAGGAGTTTGAAGGCTCGTGCGCCTCTTGGGCAAAGCGTTCAACAGGGAGCCGATATCGTACAATTTCCTTTTCAGAGAGCTGGATAGTCACCGGAGAGGAGAAGGTGATCGCTGCCTCGACGATCGGAAAAATCATCTGTGAATAGTGTGCTGAAAATGCCCCAACTGCATACCTATTTCGATGCGCATGGTGTACCAGCTCTGGTATGGTGTGTAATGTATGTGCCTCTGCTATTCCTCTTATACGGTGTTGGCGCTGATTATTTCAATCCAGTTGCTACTGGCGCAGTACAGCCGGTTTGAATCTGCAGCTCGCTCCTTAAAGGGGAGTGCTGATTCCTCCAACTCTTCGATTCCATCGATCTCATTGTTCAGGTACGCGTTGATCCGCCGCTGGGTCGCTTCCAAGCGCCCTTGTAGCGCACCGAAGCGAACATCGATCACTTCAAAGCCAAATCGCTTCGCCTCTTGCGACCAAAGCTCTTCGCGCAAGGTGCGCACCTGGTGCAAGCGTGCCCTGATCTGGGTGAGGGTGGTCTCTGCAAGAACAGCAAGATTGCTTCGATCCTTTTGAGCATAATAAGCGCGTAGCTGTACTCCTATCTCAGCTTTGAGGGCCAAGGCGGAGGCGAGCTCCTGATAGTAAGTGAACAGTTCTCGCCACACCTCTGAGCGCTCTGCTGCACGAGCGAGAGCTGTGGCTAAGTCAGTATAGTAGGAGGATGGATTGAAGTGTCTGGTGTGATAATCAAAGAGGCCAAGCATCGGATCTTGGTACAGCAGCCATTTGGAGGGGTTATCCGCACTCGCATTGTGCTCTACGCCGTTGGGCAGATGGTCAAACTGTCCGAGGAGCAACCAGTCATCCCAATGGGCGTCAAAACAGGTGTTGAACCACCTAATGTGGTCGATGCCAAGGGTATTCTTTCTTCCTTTAAACGCGTGATAGGTGAGCATCAGCAGGGCGGTCTGTAAGGGGGTTTCCGCCCCGTTGTCAAACCATAGGGTGCAGATTGCCCGTTGAACACCTGCGGCTAAACACGCTGTATAGGCAGCATCGGTCGACGCCAAGGCGAGGCTGTAGTTTGGAGCAAGTCCACACCAGGTCCAAGCCCCTCCAGCGAAGGCGACTTGGGAGGCAAGGCGCTGATGCATAGCAAGGTAGCGTTGATAAAAAGCTGAATCGGTATGGTAGTAATCCCAGTAGACGAGCGTGGTATCCTCGGCGACCACCGGCTCTGATACCTGTACCGTATCAGCATCGACGTTGTAGTATCCCCCATCTTTGGAGTAGGGACGGATGAACATATCACTCCACACCATCGGTGAGAATCCACGCTCCTTGCATAAGCGTTCAACCAGCGCCATATGGGTTGCCATGATCTTTCTACGCTGGGTATAACCATATTGAAAGAGGTAGTTTCCAGTTCCCAGCATATCCGCCTCATCGAGGCCGACGTGGATGTTGCGTGTGGTGAAGATATCAGCCAAGGAGTCCAGCATTGCAGCGATAAACGCTTCGGTCTGCTCGCTATCTACCAGAAGGATATCTGCAGTATCTTTCATCTGGTCGGCGTAGCTCCACCGCAAGGTGGTGGCGAGGTGGGCGAGTGTTTGAATCGCCGGAATCACCTCGATACCGAAGAGTGCAGCGTACGCTTGCACCGCTTGCAGCTCCTCTTTGGTATACCTTCCTCTTCTATAGCCGAAGTACGGATATCCTTTGATGGGATAGATATCTTCCATATAGAGATAGAG
>DASRNL010000152.1:0-2349 GCA_035647415.1 Sphaerochaeta sp.
AGGTTGAGATTGAACGCTTGATGGTTGAGAAGTTGGTGAGCATACCGCCGAGCCAGCGGTTGTTGACGTACGGCATACCACAGCGTTTTGCTCCCTCTTCAATGGCGAGCTGTGCTTGGCGCTTGGTGCCGACAAAAAGAATTGATTTTCCTTGCTTTACGACTGCACGGGCTGCGTCGTATGCCTCGACGATACACGCTGAGGTCTTCTGCAAGTCAATGATGTGGATGCCCTTTCTTTGACTGAAGATAAACCGGGCCATCTTGGGGTTCCACCGTTTGGTTTGGTGGCCGAAATGCACGCCTGACTCTAGCAGGCTTTTCATAGTTACAACGGACATAATCCTCCTGATCTGACGGCTCAGTGGCACGTCACCCTCTAGCTATTACACACCCATTACGGTGGAAATTCCTCCTTCAATACGAAGCAGGTATCCCTAGTATTCCAGAAAAGAGAGAATGTGACAAGTACTCCTCTAGCAGAGAGTAGCGAGGCGGCGAGCTAGCTGGTCCATCGGGATGCCGATCACACAGCTCTCATCCCCCTCGATGCTGGCAATAAGGGCAGCACCGGCTCCCTGGATGCGGTACGACCCTGCTGCTCCCTGCCACTCGCCGGTAGCGAGGTAGTCCTCGATCGTCTCCTCGGAGAGGTGGTGGAAGTGGACTGTAGTAAGGTCAAAGTCGCTGATAATCTGACCCTTATAGCTGAGCGCCCAACCCGAGTAGACTTGGTGTGCGCTGCCGCTGAAGGCAGCTAGCTGCTCTTGAGCTTCCTGTCTACAAGAGCTCTTGCCGATTAAGGTTTCTGCAAAAAAGATGGTGGTATCACAGGTGAGCACTGGCAGGTCTGTTTGAGCGTTGTCGGCAAGAAAGGCATGGAGCTTGCGCAGCGCTAGCTCTACCACCAAGGCAGCAGGGTCCTGCTCAGAGCTTCGTTCATCGATTTCGGTGGGGATGACCTCTACCTGCAGCCCTGCCTCCTCTAGGAGGGCGCGGCGGGCAGGTGAGGCGCTGGCGAGGATGATCTGGGAGCAAAACGCGCTAAGCACTACCGACTCCCTCCTGTAAGCGCTCTCGCTCCTCAAGGAGTCGGAAGTACTGCTGTTCGCTAGCAGAGAGCCGGTCGGCAATCTCCTCTTTTTCTGCGAGCAACGCACGCATCCGCTCTCCATCGGTATAGTTCTCTTGTGCTGCCATCTGAGTATCGAGGGAGGCGAGCTCAACCTCTAAGGCTGCACAGTGGCTGCTGAGATCTTCCTCCTCCTTCTGCAAGGTGGCGATGCGGTTCTTGATCCGGTTGGCCTCCCGATAGGCGATTCGCCCTTCGCTCTCTGTTTGGTCTGCAGCTGGAGCGCTTGAAGTACTGATCCTCGCTTCCTCCGCCTCTAAGGTTGAGAGGAAGTTGTTGTAGGTGCCTTGGTAGTAGCGCGGAGGAGCATCATCATCGAGGTAGAGGATGCTCGTAGCGAGCTCTTCGATGAAATAAGCGTCGTGGGAGACAAAGAGGATCGTCCCTTGGAAGGCGAGCAGGGCGTCGAGGAGCATCCGTTTGCTGGTGATGTCGAGGTGGTTGGTCGGCTCATCCAAGATCAACAAATTCGCTGGCTGCAGGAGGATTTTCAAAAGGGCGAGGCGACTCTTCTCCCCACCGCTGAGCACTCCCACCCTCTTAAAGACATCATCGCCTTCAAAGAGGAAGGTCCCTAGGAGGGTTCGTAGGCGCACTTGATCTGCAGTGGAGGCAGCCTCCGAAGCTTCCTCCAAAAGGGTGTTGCGGGGATTGAGCATCGAGCCGGTCTCCTGGCTGAAGTAGCCTGTTTTGACCTTCGTCCCCAAGCGCAGGGTGCCACTGTACTGGGTATCAATACCGGCGATCAGGCGCAGCAGGGTGCTCTTGCCGCTGCCATTCTTACCGGTGACAGCGATCCGATCCCCACGGTTGACCCAGAAGGAAAAGTCCTCGTAGACGACCAACTCCCCATAGGCTTTATAGAGCTCTTCAATGATCAGCACATCGTTGCCACTCGGCGGCGCATCGGCGAAGCGGAAGGAGAGCTCACGCAGGTGCGGGGGAATCTCTACCCGCTCGATCTTATCCAGCATCTTGATCCGGCTTTGGACCTGACGGGATCGGCTGGCGGTGCTGCGGAAGCGATCGATGAAGACTTGGTTCTGGGCAAAGAGTCGCTCCTGCGCTTTCGCTTCCGCCTCTAGAGCTGCAAGCTCCGCCTTACGGTGGATGACGTAGGTGCTATAGTTACCGCGGTAGCTACGGATCTTACCATGAAAGAGCTCATAGACTTCATCGACCATCGCATCGAGGAAGCCCTGGTCGTGGCTGACGAGC
>DASRNL010000153.1:0-4046 GCA_035647415.1 Sphaerochaeta sp.
CGGAACCCCCCTCTACGATGCATCGGATCGAAGCACCGCTGTCCGCCCTGCGGATGCACAGCGCTACCTCGAGCTCTTTGCAGGGTATCGTAACGAAGGACTGGTTCCCCCTGCCGACATCGCAGCAGGCTATGGCGAGAACAACGCCGATAGTTCGATGGTGATCGCAGGCAAGGCAGTCATCGGCTTCATCTGGACTAACCAGCTCAGCGGTTACCAGGCTGCTTCAGCCGACGAGCTTGATTTCATCGAGCTTCCCGGTGCAGCGGAAACTAAGGCCCTTTGGCAGCCCCCAAGCCAGTTCTATGCAGTCAACAAGGATTCGCATAACCTCGCCGAGACGGTGAAGTTTATCGACTTCTTGGTAAATGACCCAGAAGCTGCGTTTATCCTCGGTAGCGACCGGGGTACTCCCGCTTCTGCCACCGCTCGCTCGGCAGGTTCTGCCTTTGCAGCCGACCAAAAGGTCATCGACTACATGAACGTCGCCGGCCCTCACTCTTCCAGTGAGACCGACCACGTACCCAACGACACCGAGTTTAACTCCACGTTGTATCTGATCTATCAGCGCGTGGCATTCGGTCAAATCACCCCTGCCCAGGGTGGCCAGCAGATCTACGAGCTACTGCTCCGATTGATCGCAAAATAAGGGCAACCATGGTGGAGGAGGGGAGACCCTCCTCCCCATCTATAAGGAATACACCATGAAACAAGAGCGCATCTGTATCATCGGCGGCGGTGGTAGGCTGTGGACGATTCAGTTCATCAAGGACCTTGCCCACGACCCGCAAGTTAACGCCCACCTCGTACTCTATGACATCGACAAAGAAGCTGCCCACAACAACGTAGCGGTTGCCCAGCGGGCGTTTGCCATCAACGATGCCCAAGAGCGCCTCAGTGTGGAAGCGGTCGATGAGTTAGCAGCAGCGCTTGCAGGTAGCACCTTGGTGGTGATTACCATCGAACCAGGGAGCACTGCCTGTCGCAAAGGCGATCTTTTGCTCCCCGAGGAGTATGGAATCCTGCAGAGTGTCGGTGATACCACCGGACCGGGGGGAATCATGCGCGCTCGCAGGGCGATTCCGCTCTTCGTTGACTTTGGAGCGGCGATCAAAGCCCATTGCCCTGATGCGTGGGTGATCAACTATACCAATCCTCTGACCCTCTGCACGGCAGCTCTGTATGTAGGTTTTCCTGCTATCAAGGCGCTCGGCTGTTGCCATGAGGTCTTTCATATACAGAACTTCCTCGCTCACCGTGTTGCAACATGGTTTGCAACAGACACCCCCGACCGCCGCGAGATCGATCTGGATCTCACCGGCGTCAATCACTTCACCTTCGCTACAAAAGCGAGTTGGCAAGGGATCGATCTCTTGCCATACTTGGCACAAGACCTTGAAGATCCTCTCTACTTTGCTGACCGTACCGCCATCGCCCAAGAGCGACGGGATACGCAAAAGTGGTTTGACTGTGATCAGAGGGTTGCAATGAGCTTTTTGCGGGACTTTGGAGTCCTTGGCGCTGCAGGGGATCGCCACCTCGTTGAGTTTGTCCCCTGGTACCTGGATAGTGAAGAGACGCTACATCGCTATGGAGTGCCGCTTACCCCCTATAGTTGGCGGGAAAGCCAAGCGATTGAAAAGCGGGCAAAGGTCTTCAGCGACGATGAGCTGGTAGCAGTAAAAAGTGATGAGGAAGGAGTGGACATCCTCAAAGCGATTGTCGGGTTGGACACCTTGGTTACCAATATCAACCGACCCAACGAAGGGCAGATCAGCTACCTGCCACAGGGGCGTATCGTAGAGAGCAATGGGTATATCTTACAGGACTCGATCCGACCGATTATGGCAAGCGATCCACCGTTAGCAGTACAGTCGATGGTTCGACACGTCAGCGATGTGCAGGAGATGACCCTGCAGGCGGTGCTCGCCGACGATGAGGCTCTGCTCTTTCAAGCTTTCCTCAGTGACCCGCTGATGCGCCTCAGCCGCGATCGGGCCAAAGAGCTCTTTAATCGGATGCTCATCGCTTCGAGCTTAGCCTATTGAACAGTTTTGTATAGTACCAAAAATCGTATAGCATATGGGAACCTAAAGCCCGTTAGCAGATATATCAGGAGATGAACGATGCGATTATCAGAGATTCAGATGCGAGACCCCTTTGTGCTTGCAGATGCAGCTACGAGCACATACTACCTCTACGGGACTACCGACAAGGATCCATGGAAAGCTCCCGGGGTTGGGTTTGAAGCCTATCAGAGCACTGACTTGGTGCATTGGGAGGGCCCGACTCGTATCTTCAGCCCCCCGAAAGGATTTTGGGCAACACATAACTTCTGGGCACCTGAGTGCCATCTCTATCAGGGCAATTACTACCTCTTTGCCTCCTTCAAATCTAAGGATCGGTGCCGGGGAACACAGATCCTCAAAAGCACATCGCCTCTAGGTCCCTTTGAGCCGATCAGTGATGGGCCAGTAACCCCAGAGGGGTGGGAGTGCCTCGATGGCACCCTCCACGTCGATGAGGCGGGCAACCCTTGGATGGTCTTCTGCCACGAGTGGGTGCAGGTCAACGATGGAGAGATCTGTGTCATGCCCCTCTCTGCTGACCTGAAGTCTGCCATCGGTGAGTCGGTACTGCTCTTTCGCGGTTCAGCAGCACTGTGGACTGCTTCGCTTCCTCGCCGCGACGGCACTGGCATCGTCGATGCGAAGGTTACCGATGGTCCCTTCTTACATCGAAGTGAGGACGGCTCGCTGATGATGCTCTGGTCGAGCAAAGGAGAAGCAGGGTATGCGATGGGGTGGGCGAGCAGTGAAAGCGGCAGTGTGATGGGGCCCTGGCGCCAACACCCTGAAGCCTTGATCACCGCTGACGGAGGACATGGGATGATCTTCCAAAGCTTTGAAGAAGCGCTCTATGTGACCTACCACGCGCCAAACAACACCCCGATGGAGCGGCCGATCTTTGTTCCCATAGCAGAAGAGCAGGGGATACTACGATGCCTATAGACCGAAAAGCAATTCTCAACACCTACAGCCCGAAAGTAGAAAGATGGGATCCTGCCTCCTTTGTAAGTGTCGGCAACGGTGAGTTTGCCACCACCGTAGACTACACCGGGATGCAGACGATCCTCCCGAGCCATCCTGCGGCGACCCCGCTTGCGACGATGGCCTCATGGGGTTTTCACTCCTATCCTGATTCGATGGTAGGGCGCTACGATCTGTTGCAACGAAAAACCTATCAGGGGAGCAAGGGGCCGGTAGGGTATATGAGTGACGCTGCTGGCCAAGAGGCGCTCTTTGAGACCTTGCGAATCAACCCACACCGTTTCAACTTGGCTCGTTTTTCCCTCTTTACACCAGCTTTGGGTACCACCAGCCTCATAGAGCAGATTAGCGAAGCGCAGCAACGCCTAGATCTCTTCAGTGGTACGATCACCAGCACCTATCGTCTTCTAGAAGATCCGGTGACGGTGATCACCGCGGTGCACCCAGAGCTGGATCAGCTCTCTGTATCCCTAGCAAGTGAAGCGGACTTGGGCATGCTCCTCTCCTTTCCCTACCCATCCCACCAAAAGGATGGCAGCAACTGGGAGGCCGAGGAGTTCCACACCACAAATCTTATTTCAGTGGGGAAGAACCGCTGGAAGATTGCACGTATCGTCGATCAGACTCTCTATACCGTCGAGATCCTCACCAACACCAATGCACAGCTCTCCCTCATCGGCACCCACCAGGTATTGATACAAAAGACATCAAAAACCCTTGAGATCAATATGCTCTTCTCTCCCAATACAGCAGAACAGGTTCACCCGGTAGATTTCGCCCAGTGTATCCAGGCAAGCGCCGCACATTGGCAGAGGTTTTGGCTCGAGGGAGGGTTCGTCGACGTGACTGCGAGTGAAGATAGGCGGGCAGGGGAGCTGCAACGACGGATCCTCCTCTCCCAATACCTGCTTGCTATCCAAAGCAGCGGCAGCACCCCCCCGGCTGAAACTGGGCTCACCTGCAACTCCTGGTACGGGAAGTTCCACCTTGAGATGC
>DASRNL010000154.1:0-8640 GCA_035647415.1 Sphaerochaeta sp.
CTGGTAGACTTCGTGCTGCAAGGCGCCGATCAACAGATGGTTCACCCGCTGGGGCTCCCATTGTCCCTCCTCTACCCCGAGGAGGGAGCGGCTAAAGAAGGCAAAGGGGCAGCGATCGAAGAGGTCCAGGCGGGTTGCCGAAAGAGAGATCGCAAAAACTCCATCGCGCTCACGCTTGAGCCGGTCGATCAAAGAGGCGGGGACTGGACCGAAGGTAAAGTCCTGCGCTCGTGGTGCTAAGGTGGTCAGCTCAGCCCGCTCGAAGGCGACACGCTGACTCTCGGTCGCCAAAGGTGCGCTTGCACTCTCGCCTCTCCAACGGGCCAGCTCTGCGATAAATGGATCACTCTCCAAGCCTAGCGCACCGGTGTGCTCGATGAGCGCCCCTGATTCAAAGAAGGGGGCGGGAGGTAGGTACTGCCCATCGTAGCGCCCAAGGTGGGTGGAGAGGTTCACTGAGACCAAGGAAAGGGATGCTGCTCGATAGTGGGCAAGGCTACAGTCGGTGCTGTACGACTCAGCTTCGCTGCCGAGGAAGGCGAAGGGATGCTCCAGTACCCGGGAGCTCTGATCATCGAGGCCGAGGATATAGAGGTGGTCGACCAGCAAGGTCGCCGCCTGTGGCCACCGATAGACTGCAATCCCCTTCTGCTGCTCTTGGAAGACATAGCGCTTGGAGCGCAGGTGGGAGAGCAGCCAACTATAGAGGCGCGGATGGCTCTCTTGGCCGCTGATTCGTAGCGCCCGTTCGATCTCCTCTATGGACTGTAAGCAGAAGGAGTAGACCTCTTCCCCTGGGCTTCCTAGCCATCCTGCTTCGATGAAGAAGGTATCCTGAAAGAAGTTCAATGCGTTGCGCAAGGCGGTAATCGAGCGGGCTTCTGCAATGCCCATCACACTCCTTTTGAGGGTGAGGTACCAGTTCACCAGCTCTGTATCGCGGAGGTTGGTGACGTAGGCATCGCTGCCGTAGAGCGATCCAGAGAAGATCGATTGCTCCACCGCTCGGGCGATAAACGCTCGAGAGCGCTTGCTATCAAGCCACGGGATGGAGGGGTCCAAGAGCAGCGCCTTTACGCTCTCTAGGCTGAAGTGCTCCTCATAGAGGTCGTTGATACGCGCGAAGAAGTTCCCTCCTGCATAGAGCAAGGGGGACTGACCTTCGCGCACCGAAAGCGGAATCCCATATCGAGCCGCTTCATCGCTGAGCAATGGTATCAGGGTATCGCTTGGTGCGCAGCCGATGGCGATCTGATGGGTTTGCACCCCTGAACGCAGCTGCTTGGCGATCGCACGGATCGTAGAGCGGACCTCTTGGATGTGGTTGGGAAAGAGGGCGAGGGGGGCCAAATCCACCTCAGGAGTCGGCCACAGCTCGATTTCCTTCGGCTCTCCGAGAGCAGTATAGAGCGACTCAGCCTCTGCGATCGTATCGCTATAGAGGATGATGTACCGGGCGCTCGGGTCCCACGACTCGCCCAAGCTATAGGACTCATAGCGCGGTTCAAAGAGCTGATGGGCTGCAAGGAAGTGTTGATAATACTGCCACAGCACCGAAAGATCACCGGTCATACTCTTGGGCAGTTGCCCCAATAGCTCCTCTTCAGCAAAGAGGGAGCTGAGGGCAGGGAGGATCGAAGCGATGGTACGCTCAAGACGGCGGTTGGTCTCCGGATAGCGAGGGTGGAAGAAGTGGGAGAGCTCCACCCCTCTTTCGCTTAAGGTGGAGACGAAGAGCTGCCTGAGCAGCGCGTTAGCAGGGGTAAGCGTCTCACTGCGGGGTAAAAACTGTGCACGGAAGGTATCGAAGGAGATCGCTCGATCGCTGAAGATCGCACCGCGGCTGCTCACCCTGGCATAGTCAACCAGCGCTGAGCGGGCAGCCACCTCGGTGGGAAAGACGCAGACTGCCCCACTTTCAAGGGCTCGGTATAGATAGCTTCGCTTGCTCATAGTCGTTGCAGTATACCATGTTTGTCGCTACGATGAAGGACAGATATGCAAGAAAATACTCGCAGGTCCCGGATTCTTGTCACCATCATCCTCGCCCTCGTTGCATGGCTCACTATCGGCCAGGGTATCGCGCTGCTCTTCGCCGGGCGCCTCAGCGCCTACCTGGTGGCAAACACCCCCTTCTTGATCCTTGGGCTCACCCTCTTTCTTTCAATCCGCTTCATCATCGGTATCCCAATCGGTGAGCTCGCCAGCGATGCCCAGCCGCTACGAAAGAAGCTCATCCTCCATTCCTTCTTTCTCTACACTGCTCTCTCAGCCCTGTTTCTCACTATCACCTCGGTGATCTGGCCTGCTTCGATCGCCTATACCCCAGCCCCGTTGGCCAAGCGAATCCTCTTCATCCTTACCGCTCTTATCTTCACCCCGATCCAGACCACCTCAGAGGAGTTCCTCTTTCGGATCCTCCCCACCCGCCTCGTGCAGCCTAAGCGGCTGAGACAGAGGTGGTCCGTAGCGCTGTTCAGCGGTCTGCTCTTCGCCCTCCCGCACCTCGGAAACCGCGAGGTCGCCGCTGCAGAAGCCCCGTGGGTCGTCCTGCTCTACTACGGCCTCTTTGGCTGTGTGCTGACGGCGATCAGCCTCTACAGTGGTGGCTTTGAGATCGCCTTAGGAGCCCATGCGGCGAACAACCTCTTTGTCGCCATCGTCTGCAACTACCCCGCCTCAAGCTTACCCTCTCCCTCTCTCTTTCTTTCGCTTCGAGCCCCTGGGACACTGCAGGATCTCGCCCAGCTCTGTATCCTTTTGTTCGCCCTGGGCCTCCTCGGTGTCTCTTGGAAAAAGAAGCTTGCTCCTTCCTTGCCACCCGCTGAGTAGTAACCATATCCTGTTGTTTTATACCTCTTTTATCTTTCACCTTTCTGCTGAGAAAAAAGTGCTTTCGAAAGAAGCGCAGCAAGTATATACTGTCTATACAAATCTTAGGAGGTGTCGAATGAAAAAGATTCTCAGCCTCATCCTGCTACTGCTCTTGTTGCTCACAGGTATGGTCGCCTGTGACCCCAGTGGAGCAGAACAACCTCCCGCTGAAGAAGGCGGCTCACCTGCTTTTGACGATGGTGAGAACTATCTCTTTCTGCACGGCAATGGCGGTACCTCTACCCTAGATCCAATCCCCTATGAAACCGGAGCATACGTATACATCGAAAGCACCGATGAGACGGTTTGTCGTCCTGGCTATATCTTTGGCGGATGGAACGACCGGCCCGATGGTAGTGGGGAAATTAAAATCCCCCATTCGGGGGACTTCACCCCAGAGAGCACCGGTCTCCTACCCCTCTATGCACAGTGGCATAAGGAGTATGCGGTCGGGGAGGCAGGCCCTGGTGGCGGTACGATCTTCTACGATCGAATCAAGGCGAGCAGCGAACCCTTCTGGGGGTATATCGAGTGGCTCTATTTGGAAGTGTCGTCTCTTGAAATGCAGGATGCGCTGCCGTGGGGCCCTGATCTTGGAGAGCGGTATGTCGGAGGGACCAAAGCGGGTATTGGTGCGGGAAAAGAGAACACCGAGCTCATCATCGCCCGCCTAGATGATTGGAAAGAGCACAAATACGCAGCCTACTGGGCTCGCTTCCCGCTTGGAGCTGACGAGGATGCACAGTGGTTCTTACCCTCCCGCTTGGAGCTGGGGATACTCCATGACTATGTCCGCTTAAACGACTCTGAGAACAATCTAGGGCTGCACCGCTTGGAATCAGACTTCTATTGGAGCTCCCAAGAGGGGTATGAACCCACAGAGCATGGCAATGCGTTTGTCCACACCTTTTGGCTGGACAAAAGTGGAGCTCAGTCCAACTCGCATTCGAAAGGAACGTCCCACTATGTGCGGCCGATTCGTATGTTCTAACCAACAGATCGGCCAAAGAGAAGCTCAGGCCACCCGAAGGTGGCCTGAACGATTGGTGTAAAATAAGCGACTAGCTTAGAGTACGCGGAAAGCGCCTCGGCCAGCATACTTGGCGGACTCACCGAGGAAGTCCTCGATACGCAAGAGCTGGTTGTACTTGGCCAGACGGTCGGAGCGGCTCATCGAACCGGTCTTAATCTGTCCTGTCTCCAGTGCGACGACGAGGTCTGCGATGAAGTAGTCCTCGGTCTCTCCACTGCGGTGGCTTACCACTGAGGTGTAGCCGTTGCGTGTGGCAAGATCGATCGCTTCAAAGGTCTCGGTGAGAGTACCAATCTGGTTCACCTTGATCAGGATCGAGTTGGCAACTTGCTTATCCAGACCCATCTGCAGGCGGTCGCTGTTGGTGACAAAGAGGTCATCACCTACGAGCTGTACGCGGTCACCGATACGATCGGTGAGCATCTTCCAGCCTTCCCAGTCATCCTCATCCATACCATCTTCGATGCTGATGATCGGATAGCGGTTTACCCAGTCCTCCCAGAGGTCGACCATCTGTTCGGCGGTGAGCTCTTCACCGGTGGTCCACTTCAGGGTGTACTTCTTGGTCTCCTTGTCGTAGATCTCACTGACAGCGGGGTCGAGGGCGATCATAAAGTCACCATCACGGCCGGTGGTATAGCCAGCCTTCTCGATCGCTTCCATGATGACCTCAAGGGCCTCTTCGTTGGACTGCAGGTCAGGGGCAAAGCCACCCTCATCACCGACGGAGGTGTTCAGGCCACGGGCGCTGAGCACGTCCTTGAGGCTGTGGAAGACCTCTGCGGTCCAGCGCAGTCCTTCACGGAGTGTCGGAGCGCCTAAGGGCATAACCATAAACTCCTGGAAGTCAACTTTGTTGTCGCTATGGGCACCACCGTTGAGGATGTTTGCCATCGGAACGGGGAGTACGCACGCATGGTACGCACCGAGGTACTTAAAGAGCGGCAGACCGAGGTGGTCAGCTGCTGCACGGGCGACTGCCATGGAGACACCGAGGATAGCGTTTGCACCGAGCTTCGCCTTGTTGGCAGTTCCATCAAGGGCGATCATCGCACGGTCGACGCCGACCTGATCAAGGGCATCCATACCCTCAAGCTCAGCGGCGATAATGTCGTTTACGTTGTCAACGGCCTTCAGCACGCCCTTTCCACCGTAGCGATTCTTATCACCATCACGGAGCTCAACAGCCTCGTGTACACCAGTAGAAGCGCCAGATGGAACCGCTGCGCGACCCATCGATCCATCTTCGAGCACTACATCGACTTCAACTGTGGGGTTTCCCCGTGAGTCAATAATCTCTCTCGCTTCGATAAATTCAATAATACTCATGCATATACTCCTCATGAAATTCTTCAATCCACTCAACTCAATATCGTATCTTTTTTATTGAATGTCAACTCAACGGGGTACCCACTTGTCGATACGTCTAGCCAGTAACTCTTGAGGAAGGTATACTTTCCTATATGGACGAACAACACCCCACCTACCAGATGCCACATCCCAGTGATACGCTGATCGATGCGATCATCTTTGCGATGGAGGATCAGAGTAGCACCTTCTTCTTGGATCTCAAGAAAGCGGCAGTTATCTCCCTTGAAGAGCGAGCTTTGTTGCTCGAAACAGACCCCTCGGCGCACAAGGATCGCTTCCTTCGCCTCCCTGCGTGGAAGCCAGCGGATGGTTTTCAGCTGATGGAACAGTTTGTCAGTACGGTACGCAACCCTACCCTCAAGGCGGCGCTTGCTGAGAGCCTCGAGCAAGGCAGGGGGGTCTTCCGCCGTTTCAAGGATGTGCTCAGTGGCGAAGCGGTAGCCGAGCGGCGCTGGTTCACCTTTAAAGCTGAACAGATGAAGCGTGTGGTCCTCTCCTGGTACCGCAGCGAAGCGGGAGCGCTGAGCCTCGCACATCTGCCCTTAGAACCCGAGGAACACTACGCCGAGGACCTCTTGTTAGCAGATTTTTCCTTCGACACCTATGCAGGACCGATAACCGAAGAATTACAGCGCTTCATCGATACGATCTTGGCAGAGCTCGAGCAGGGGGACGCTGAATCAGCCCTTGGAGCACTGTTGCTCCGTCGCTCGCTTGTCTTTGAGCAGCCTGAACACGCAATCCTCGCCCGCGCCTACGATGGGTCCTTAATCGGGCTCCTGCTCTATACCCCCATCGGTTTGGATACCGTACTGGTGCCCTTCTTTGCAGTCAAAGAGGCGTACCGGGGCTTGGGGATCTTCCGCCTCCTCTACGATACCTTCAGCAGACAAGCGGCGCGCTCCTCCTATCAGACTGTCATCCTCACCCTCGCTGCCGAAGCGCTCAACCTCAGCGCTACCTTCGCCCCGTACCAGAGCGAGTCAGCGGTACAGCTGCTCACCCTCTCCACTGAGGCGTGGAACCGCAGCAATCCCAGCAGCGAAAGCGCGTACCTCTGAAAGAAAGAACGCTATTGCAGGAAAAGAAACTGAGTATAAATTGCAACTGATATATTAGTATGTTACTCTTGGGGTAACCGATAGATTGGAGGTATTTAGTATGATGCGCATGACACTTCGTTGGTTTGGTTCCAAACATGACACCATCCCCTTACAGTACATCAAACAGATCCCTGGTGTAGAAGGAGTCATTACGACCCTCTACGATATTCCTGCAGGGGAAGTCTGGCCTCGGGAGCGGATTAAGGCTCTCAAAAAGGAGGTCGAAGCAGCTGGACTGCAGATCCTCGGCATCGAGAGCGTCAATATTCACGACGATATCAAGATCGGAAACGATCGACGTGATACGTGGATTGAGAACTATATAGAGACCCTAGACGGCCTCGGAGCGGAGGGGATTACCACCGTCTGTTATAACTTTATGCCGGTCTTCGACTGGACCCGCACCGACTTGGCAAAGGAGCGCCACGATGGTTCGACGGTGCTCGCCTACGACCAGAAGATAGTGGACACCATCGATCCGAAGGCCTTCTTCGATCAGACCCACCAGAGCAGCCAGGGCTTTGAGATGCCGGGCTGGGAGCCCGATCGCCTCGCCCAGGTTCAGGAACTCTTCGATGCGTACAAGGATGTCACCGAAGAGATGCTCTTTGACAACTTGGTCTACTTCCTCAAGGCGATTCAGCCAGTCTGTGAGAAGTGGGGGATCAAAATGGCGATCCACCCTGATGATCCGGCATGGCCGGTCTTCGGGCTACCGAGGATCATCACCAGCTTGGATAAGATCAAACGGCTCATGCAGGCGGTCGATGCCCCCTTTAACGGGGTGACCTTCTGTGCAGGCTCCTACGGGACGAATCCCAACAACGACCTGCCGGGTATGATCCGAGCCCTCGAAGGGCGGATCCACTTCGCTCATATTCGAAACCTCCACCACTTTGAGGAGGGGGTCTTTGAAGAGGCAGCGCACCTCAGCAGCGATGGATCTTTCGACCTCTATGAGATCGTCAAAGCGCTCTACGATATCGGCTTCGATGGCCCTGCGCGCCCTGACCATGGGCGGATGATCTGGGGAGAGGTTGCGATGCCAGGCTACGGACTCTACGACCGGGCCCTCGGTGCACAGTATATCCTCGGTCTCTACGAAGCGATTCAGAAGAACGACAAAGCATAGGATGGCACCCTTTGTCCGCACCACAGTAAGCGACGAGATCTACTCTGCCCTCAGGCAGGAGATTCTCGCGCTGCGATTGTTCCCTGGGGAGGAGCTGAACCTGCAGCAGCTCGGCGAGCAGATGCAGGTCAGCCGATCTCCCATCCGAGATGCCCTTCTGCGTTTAGCAGGGGACACCTTGGTGGAGATCTTTCCCCAGCGGGGAACCCGCGTCTCCTTGATCGATCTCAAAGCGGTCGAGGAGGAGCGCTTCTTGCGCAAGAGCTTGGAGCAGAGCGCAGTCACGCTGCTCATCCGCCAAGGTCTGCCGGCGCCTATACTGCAGATGCAGGAGGCGATCGTGCTACAGGAGCGAGCGATGGCAGCGGATGACTTTGCCGCCTTCCTTGGCGCCGACGACCGCTTCCACGAGGCGATCTTTAAAGCCGTTTCGCTGGATCGGATCTGGCAGCTGATCATCGCCCAAGGAGGCAACTACCACCGTATCCGCCTCCTCTCCTTCTTTGAGAAGAATGTCACCTCTCAAATCATCGCAGAGCATACAAAGATGGTCGAGGCGCTGAAAAAAGGAGACCTTGGTCGGATGCTCACCCTGGAGGAGCGCCACCTCTCCAAGCTGTTACAGGAACAGCAACAGATTGTAGAACGCTATCCGCACTACTTTGCTACCGCCGCTACCCCGCTGCTGTGGGGTGATATGAAAAAGGAGTCATCATGAAACTCACCAACAGTGGAATACAGAACCGCGCTCAATGGGAGGAGAAGGGGTATATCCTCCCCTCCTACGACCGTGCACAGATGATCGCCCAAACCCACAAAACCCCACAGTGGGTACACTTTGGGGCGGGAAATATCTTTCGGATCTTCCCCGCTGCCCTCGCCCAGGAGCTCTTAAACAAGCAGCTTATAGAGACAGGAATCATCGTCGGTGAAGGCTTTGATTATGAGATTATCGATGAGGTCTTCGCCAAGCACGACAATCTCACCTTGGCCGTCACCTTAAAAAGCGATGGTTCGATCGAAAAAGAGGTCATCGCCTCGGTCGCTTCGGCACACAAGTGTGACCCACAGTACGCCGATGAGTGGGCCTTCTTCCAAGCGATCTTTCAGGCACCAACGCTCCAGCT
>DASRNL010000155.1:0-3428 GCA_035647415.1 Sphaerochaeta sp.
TCCTTGGGAGCTCTGCGTAGGGCCTTGGAACAAGGGGAGAACCCCCTCTTTGCCTTCGATGGGTATTACTACCTGCCACTGCCTGCGGTGATGTTTGAACAGGAGCGTTTCTTTGAGGACCTGGATCGAGTCCTCGCCCTCTTAGCGGAGCGAGGTCTCTTGGACAAGGTGCGCTTTGGGTTGAACAATATCGGGCAGATCCCCTACTTCCAAGAGAAGCAGCTGCCCTGCTTTGCAGATATCTACCTCTATCTTGCCAACAGCGAGAGCGCTAAAAGCTTAGCTGAAAGCGGCCTAAAGCTGATCGGCGGATACCTGTGGCTGGAGCGAACCGCCACCGATACGACCCAGTGGCCCTTTGCGCCCACCGTAGTCGATGCAGCCTTTACTGCCCCAGCCTTTATCAGCCGCTCCTGCTTTCGGCATGACTCGCTGCTCTTAGGCTGTGAGGGGTGCCCGCACCACGGCTCTTGGATCGCCAAGGCCAATACAGTGGAGTATCGGGTGCTCGTAGATGATTGCATCACTGTGGCCATCGCGCTTCGATAAGCGGACGGAAGTAGGAGAAATGGTAGGTCAACGGGAAGGCGAAGAGCCCATCGGCGATCAGCTGATCCAGCTCGGTGAGGCGGAGCCAGCGATAGGCGGTCGTCTCCCCCTGCTGGAGGGTGACCTTCGGCTCTCTTTCATCGAGAAAGACGATGAAGATGTCGACAAAGGAGGCTGCCTTCTGTGCACTGCCGAGGAAGGTGATCTCCTCCAAAGGGACGTAAAGACCGGTCTCCTCCACCAGCTCACGCTGGGCCGCTTCTACGCTGCTCTCCCCGCTCTGTGCCGATCCGCTGGTCGACTCCCAGAGCCCCGGATAGAGCTCCTTGCTTTGATCACGGAGGGTGATCAAGAGCTTGCCATCGGCATCGACTGCCCAGATCGCTACCACTTGGTGGTAGGTCCCCTCCTCCATCGGATGTCCTCGCTTATGCGTTCTGCCTAAGGGCATCCGCTTTTCATCGTAGAGATCCCAATACTCGCTCACAACCCCTCCAACCAACTATCTGCTCGCAGGTGCATATCAATCAACTACGATCAAAATAGGGGCGGTCACAGCATCTCTGCTGCGATCGCTGATCGGACTGATACCGCGAAACCAAGCCTCTGAGCAGGCAGAGACAAAGGTATCATCGGTGATGGGAAACCCCGATGCTGAACCGATAACGCAATCGATATAGCACTTCGGACAGTGGAGGGTACGCTCTTTGCCTGCCCGCTCCTCAATCCACTGCAGCTCCTCTTTTTGCGGGTCAAAGTGGTACCCGCAGTAGAAGCAAGTGCACTTCTCACTCTGCATAATTTCTGTTTCATGGTAGATTGTTCGCTTGTGAGCTGCTTCCATCATTTCAAAGGTGATTGCTTTTTTCATACGTTCCGCTCCTTTTACCTCATCAGCACCAAGGACTACCCTACAGCTCTTTTTTAGAGTGTAGCGGCAATCACGGCCTTGAGGTATTGTGTTTTCACCACCGATATATCCTACCCAACAGGGGGAACGTACAAACAGAAGTGCTATCGGTATGCTCTACGATAGAGCAGATATCCCCACTTGTCCACCGAAAGTGTGGACAGTGGGGGAGAATCGAGGATGGGTTTTAGAGCAGGCCGTAACGCTTGACGAATATTTCTGCGTTCTGGATTGAGCCCCCCGCTGCACCCTTTACGACGTTGTTTACCAGCAGCAGGAATCCAATTTTATTGCCCCGCTTCTTCAGCCGTCCGGTGTAAATGACCATCCCACTGGGGTCTCCCCAGAAGGCATACTTGGGCTGAGGGAAAGCCGGTGCTGGGCTGTACTCAACCGGCTGCTTCGCTGAGGAGGGAAGATCGTTTACCTGAGTGAAGGCTGCCCAATCTGCTTGGATCTGCTCCAAGGAGACATCCTCCTCCAAGTCCAGCCAGACCGCCTCCAGGTGGCCGAACATCACCGGCACCCGTACGGTATAGCAGTTCACATCGCAGGTGAGGTCGAGGATCTTCTTGACCTCCTTCTCCACCTTCTCCTCCTCACCCCGGATAAAGGGGATGCAGTTGTCGGTGATGTCGAAGGACGAAAGACCCGGGTAGCCGGCTCCGCTGACCGACTGGTAGCTGTGCATCATAATCTCTTTGATGCCGTATTTGACCAAGGGGGCGACTGCCATCGCTAAGCCGGTGGTCGAACAGTTTGCGTTGGTGATGACAAAGCCCTTCTCAGGGTATCCCTGCGCTTCGATGAGATCGAGCTGATCGAGGTTCGCCTCTGGGATGAGGATGGGGACGTTAGGGTCATAGCGCATCGAAGCTGCGTTGCTGAAGACGTAGAAGCCGCTATCGCGCAGCTGTGGTTCCGCTTCATTGGCAACCTCAGAGGGGAGCGCACTGAAGACAATCTCTACCCCAGCCTCTTTCATCGCTTCGATATTAAACTCTTGGATGACCACCTCTTTGATATGCGAGGGCATCTCAAAGGGCATGACCCAGTGGACGGTAGTTGCGTACTGTAATCCAACACGGCTAGCAGAAGCTATCACATATACAAGTTCAAACCACGGATGGTGAGCGAGCATCCACATAAAGACCTGCCCGACCGCACCGGTGGCTCCCATTACCGCAACTTTAATCTTCTTTTCCATCTATGACTCCAAACATTCGTCCACTGATATTGTAGTACGGTAGCCATTTGCTGCCGCTTATGCAATAGATTTGCAACATAATTAGTAATAAATTAACGAAATGTTATTATATTAACCAAAAATTCAAGATAGTGAACGCTTTCGCTGGATTTTTGAGACAATCTCCTTCACCGGAAGGCTAAATGCCACTCCACTGCCAGCGCGCTGCAGATGCTTTTCCTGCTCCAAGGCCTCGATCACCGAGGCGGTGCGTGCCACGGGGACAAAGGAGAGCACCACCTCTTTTTCGGCGACCAGGTGTGCCCAGAAGAAGGGGATATCACCGCCGCGGGCGGTCCCTCGTCCTTCGATCACCAGCGCGCCAACTGAAGCGGTCTTGCGGATCGTTGCTAGCACATCGTCGCTTGATCCGTGGTTACAGATCACCCCTAGGAGGTCCCACTCTCGCCCTTCGATCGCTTTGCTGCTGCTTGAAGCATCCCAGGAAGCATTAAAGGAAACAGCGACCCCGCGGCTGAAGTGTTTACTGTCGATCACCGCATGCCAAACTGCCTGGTACTGATCTTCATCGACCATCATCACCAAAAGCTCTCGAGAACGTTCACCGAGTCCCAGAACACAGAGCAGCGAGTTGGATGTGACAGAGCGGGCGGTGACGATGGTTCCGCCGCGGCTACCCGCCTTCTTTGCCGAACGCATCAGCCCATCAGCTTTTCCTCTCTCCACTGCAGCAAGAATCAACGAACTCATGCTCTCTCCTCC
>DASRNL010000156.1:0-6201 GCA_035647415.1 Sphaerochaeta sp.
GGCCCTTGCAGAGGATCGAGATGTGCGCCTCGTGGAGCTTGTGCTTCCTGATACGGGGAAGTTTGCCGTCATCGGCTACCTCCAATCCTTCTTGCAAGGGGGTATCGGTACCTACCTCTACCACTTCTACGATGACAACTGTGCGACCCGAATCCGTGACCTCATAGACCTCGCTACCGATGGAGCCTTCGCCTCGTGGGCTCTTTCCCAGCCTGCAGAGGGCACAATGCGCACCCTCACCGGGGAGTATATGCGCCACCGCCCTTTCACCGCTTGGGTGCTCAATGCGCTGCAAGGCCCGTCGGTCGATCAGCCTATCAGCCGGTGGGAGGCGATGGCCCTCCCCCTTGAATTGGAGCAAGCTGTCCATGACTTTTACCTCGAGGAGGTGGGTGTTTCAGTACACGAAGAGGTCCTTCAGCATGCAAAGCAGCCCAATGGGCAAGGACGCTCAACTGCTGCGCAGACAATCATCCTCGCCTTGGCGCTCTTTGCCACCTTGCAGCTGCTCAGCCTCACCGCCCCAACGTTCAAGCGCATCCTCTTGGGGGTGCTCTATCTTTTCTTAGGGGTGCTCGGATCGGTGCTCCTCTTTATGATGGTAGCAAGCGATATGGATATGACTTTTGGGAATGTGAACATCATCATACTCAACCCGCTCTTGCTTTTCGCAGCGCTGCGGATGTTCAACAGCAGAACCGAAGGCAAGAGCTGGCTGATGACCTGTTTCTTTTTCGCTACCGCCGCTTTGGTGCTGCTGCAGCCGCTAATCGGACAAGAGAACCTTGCCACCCTCCTGGTGCTGCTTCCCCTCTACCTCTCAGGGGCGGCTTTTCAACGCCGACCCAAAATCAAAGAAAGAAAAGGCAACGAGCTCTAAACGCCGAGCAGTGAGGATTCCAGGGAACGCTTTGATATCAGCGTTGAAGTACTCTGCATAGTGATTATACTCAGAGAGTGCATCGATCAGCTCTAGCTCACAGCGATAGATCTCCTCATAGTAGGGAGCGAGCCGCTTATAGAAGGGCTTTTCATAATAAGCACGCTGCAGTGCAGCGAGTTCTGTATCGATAGCGACGTAGCGCTCGCTGATCTCGCTGGTCGAAAAGGCTGTAAACTCCCCCACTACCAAGGGTGTAAGCTCATGGGCGACCCCCTCTTCATCGAGGATTTTGGCAACAGTCTTCGTAAAGTCAAAGCGCGCTTGTATCGCCTGGAGCGCCTCCTCTTGATAGGAGTGCGCTTGGCGAAATAATTTGTTGAAGCGGTTGACGCTGGTGCGGTCGATTGCCACCACAGCGAAGATGATCAAGGCTGCCACTACTGAGATGGTGATGATCGCGCTTTTGCGATCTTTGAAGATCGGTTCACCCTTGGACAATGTGGGTCCCCTTCTGGGCATAGAGGGCATCGTAGAGGTTAGCAGGGTCGGTGATGATACCCCGCTCTCCTCCACTTTGGACAAAGTCTACCAAGGCTTCGATCTTGGGTAGCATCGATCCTGGGGCGAAGTGCCCCGCCTCGATGTATGTTGCTGCTTCTGCAAGAGTAATCTCATCGAGGGCAACCTGTTCAGCAGTTCCCCAGTTGAGGTAGACCTTATCCACCGCAGTGGAGACGATACAAAGATCTGCCTCTAGCTGTTTCGCCAAGAGCGCTGCAGCGAGGTCCTTATCGATCACCGCTTCTTTGCCACTGAGGGTGCCATCGGCGTCTCTGACCACCGGAATCCCCCCACCGCCGGCTGCGATGACGATTACCCCTGCATCGACGAGGGAGCGAATCGTCTCAGTCTCCACGATCTCTTGGGGAATCGGGCTGGGGACCACCCGTCGATAGCCGCGTCCGGCATCCTCAACAGTCTGCCAGCCTTCGGTTTTTTCACGCTCCTGGGCCTCCGTTTTGCTCATAAAGGAGCCGATCGGTTTGGAGGGGTTTGCAAACGAGGGATCGTCAGCATCGACAAGCACCTGGGTTACCACGGTGGCGACTTCGCGCGTATAGCCGTTGGCTCTCAGTTCATTGCCAAGGGCCATCTGCAGCTGGTAGCCGATCGATCCTTGGGTGTCGGCGACACAGCTATCCAGGGGGACGCCGTGGAGAATCGGACGACTATACTCGGATCTGAGCAAAACAAAGCCTACCTGCGGGCCGTTACCGTGGACCAACACCACCTTGTGTCCAGCCTTGATCAACCGGGCGATATGCACGGCGGTCTTCTTGACCGATTCATATTGGGAAGCAACGCTGACGTTCTTAGGATCTTCAATCAACGAGTTTCCCCCGATGGCGATGACGATTAATTTGCTCTGCATGAGTCCCTCCTGCTCTTTTCTCTACTATAGCTAGCGCTGTGTGCTGGTGCAATACAATTGGCAAATTAATAGAGCCCGACATACGCCGGGCTCTAAAGCAATACCAATGGTGGTTAATCAGTCGTACAAGAGGCCTCTGATGCCAGCATCGTCCATGTTGGAAGCGTCCCAGAACTTAGCTCCGGTGTCTACGTCTGCAACAGGTTCGCCCTTGTATGCCTTATAGGCAAGCTCAACAGCCTTGTATCCGATGGAGTACGGATCCTGGGTGATGGAGCCAAGGAAGTAGCCAGCGCGCACTGCGTTCTTCTGTGCTTCACCGGAGTCGAATCCGACTACGGTCATGCCACGGTAGTTGACGTTGGACTTCAGAGTTGCACCGTCGTTGGTTGCTGCAAGAAGGCCCTTAACGGTTGCCTCGTTGGTGCAGAAGATACCGACGATGTTCTCATCGCGAACCTTGTTCAGGATTGCCTGAGCACTGTTGGTAGCATCGGTGGCGGCTGCAGAAGCAGGAACGACCATTTCGATGAAGACCTTACGACCGGTGGTCGGGTTCTCAGGTGCGATGTAGGCGACGTTTCCTTCAACACGGATGTCACCGCGGCTTACGCCACTTTCGACAACTAGCTCTACCATGCGATCTCGGAAGCCCTTACCACGGCTGAGCAGGGATTCCCCAGAAGCGTCCTGGTTCATAACAACAATCTTCACCGGGTTGGCGACGGTTGCTGCCTGGACTCTGCCCTTGATTTCGGCGAACATCTTCTCTGCTGCCATGCCGGCTGCGTTGTAGTTGTCCGTCGATGCGTTTGCCCAGATCGATCCAGCGGGAGCTTCGGGTACACCAGAGTCAAATCCGATTACCGGAATGCCCTTTGCCTTGGTCTCCTGCAGGTGGTCCAGTACACTGCTGGTGTTCAATGCAGCGAGTGCAAGGGCTACTGGGTTCTTCGCCATGGCGTTGTTGAGCATTTCAACCTGGATCTGCACATCACTCTCACTCGGCGGTCCCTCAAAGGTAATCTCCACGTCATAGTCTGCAGCTGCAGCCTGGGCACCAAGCTTTACCTGCTGCCAGAAGTCGTGCTGTTCACCCTTCGACACGACTGCGATATACGGTTTTTCCGGGGCAGCCTGGGAAAAGAGCGGTAGGGATACGACAAATACCAGTGCTAAAAGTGCTACTAATACTTTCTTCATAAAATCCTCCTAATTTCTATCTAGGACTAAGTCCTAGCTTTGGCACAATTTATTTGCTTTGGCTGATCTCTTCTTTGATCGCCTTTTCAAATGCTTTTTCTCGTTTGACGCGTTCTCGGTACTCAGCCCGTTCTACTTTACGCATCTGAGAATACTTCTGGCGTATCTCAGCACGCAACGCGGCCACTTCACCCTTGATTTTCTGTTTTTCTCCCTCATCGGCGGTAGCAGCAAGCTTCGCCTGCTTGGCGAGAATCTGCTCCTGCATCTCTTCACGGTACTCCTGAGCGGGGGTGAGGATACGAACCTCGGTGGCTCGTTTGACACGGTAGATATCCAAGAGAACTGCGCCGATGACGACTATACCGGTGAAGAAGGTCTGGTACTGGGACTGCAGGTTCATCGAGGGCAAGCCAGCTCGTAGGACACTCATGATATAGACACCGATCATCGTACCCATGATCGAGCCTGAGCCTCCGGACAAGCTCGTTCCACCGATAACCGTTCCGGCGATCGCATAGAGCTCAAATCCTGCTCCCTGGTTGGGCATGACTGTGGTGTAGACCGCAGCGAAGGCGATACCACCGATACCTGCCATCAGGCCGCTTACTACGTAGGCAGAGATCTCCCACTTGCGCACATCCACTCCGCTGAGCCTGGCAGCGTCTTTGTTGCTGCCGATGGCGAAGATATACCGACCCATCTTGGTGCGGGTCAGAATGATATAGGCGATGAACGCCATCCCAAAGAGCAGGACTGCTCCGGTGGGGAAGGAGGCGTTGGTAGGGGTGATGTACTTAAAGGCGCTCTTAAACCAGGCACCCTCTGCTCCACGAGCGGGGAAGGTTGCGCTCCGTACCTTCGATACGATCGAACCGGTTCCCAAGCTCACCATCTGAGTTCCCAGGGTTGCGATGAAGGGAGGCAGGCCGAGGATACCGATCAAGATACCATTCATAAGACCAAAGAGCACTCCAATCACTAGGATCAGGAGCAGAGAGAGCCACATCGGCCAGCCCCACGTCTTGTACGCCGTTCCTCCGATAATCGCAGCAGCCATCATAACCGTTCCACAGGAGAGGTCGATCCCTCCGGTGATAATTACGAAGGTCACCCCGATGGCGATAAAGCCAATATAGTAGGATGAGTCAAGAATATTGACCAGCGTGGTGTAGGAGAAAAAGTTTCGACCGAAGATCGAGAAGAACACATAGATGACCACCAGCGCCAGCGGAGCGAGTAGCTTTTGCATATTCACGCCACGCTTATTTTCTCCTGCATTCAGTTTCAAATCAACTTCTGCCATAATATCTCAACTCCTCAATCTCGTTTTGTAGCCAGGTGCATAATCTTCTCCTGACTCGCCTCTGCAATATCTAAGAACCCGGTAATTCGCCCTTCACACATGACGGCTATCCGGTCGCTCATCCGCATCACCTCATTGAGCTCACTGCTGATCATGATGATCGCCTTGCCTTCGGCGGCAAGTTCGCCCATGAGGGAGTAAATCTCACTCTTCGCTCCGACGTCGATCCCGCGGGTCGGCTCATCAAAGATGAGAATCCTACTGTTTTTAATCAGCCACTTGGCGATAACCACCTTCTGCTGGTTTCCTCCACTGAGGTTCTCTACAATCTGCACCAGCGAGGGGGTACGCACATCGAGCTTCTCGACAAACTCCGCCGAGACCTCGCTGAGGCGCTCAGTGTTGATCAGAACCTCAGGGGTTAGCTCTTCATACGCTGCCATCACTGAGTTGTCGGTGACCGAAAGGCGGGTAGCAAGGCCGTAACGCTTGCGGTCCTCGCTGAGGTAGCCGATACCGTGGCGCACTGCATCCAAGGGGGAACGAATGAGGACCGGCGATCCGTCGATCTCTATCTCTCCACTGCTCGGGTCAGCTCCATAGAGGGCGCGTACCGTCTCGGTTCTCCCCGCTCCCATCAGGCCGGCAAAGCCGAGAATCTCCCCTGCCCTGAGTTCGAAGTTCACATCCTGGACCTGCCGTCCAGCGTTGAGGTTCGAGACCTTCAGGACAACAGGGGCACCTTCTGGAACGGTGGAGTGGCTCTTCGGCTCTTCGAAAATCACCCGACCCACCATCATGCTGATCATCTCTTCTTTGCTCAGTTCACTCGTCTTTCGTGTTCCGACGTACTCACCGTCACGGAGGACGGTGACCCGGTCGGTGATGATGCCAATCTCATCGAGGCGGTGGCTGATATAGATCATCCCTACCCCATTGGCAGAGAGTTCACGCATGATAATAAAGAGATCATCGATCTCTCGGTCGGTGAGGGCTGCCGTCGGCTCATCGAGGACGAGGATCTTCAAGTCGTAGGAGACCGCCTTGGCGATTTCGACCATCTGCTGTTTTCCAACCGTCAGGTCAGCTAGCTTGTCAGTGGGCTGGATATCCATATTGAGGCGGTCCAGCAGCTCCTGGGTACGACGGTTCTGCTCCCGTTCATCGAGAAACCAGCCACGGCCCTTGGTGGATTCGCGACCGATGAAGATATTTTGGGCCACGGTGAGGTGGTCCATCATGTTCAGCTCCTGGTGCACGATGGCGATACCCGCATCGAGGGCATCCTTCGGCCCCTGGGGGTTGAAGCTCTTACCGAGGTAGGTAATCTCACCGCTATCTTTAGGAAAAATACCGGTAAGCGCCTTCATCAAGGTG
>DASRNL010000157.1:0-3507 GCA_035647415.1 Sphaerochaeta sp.
TCGTAGAGACGACCCCGCACTACCTCTTCTTAGATCGCAGTAAACTCGAAGGCGAGGATGGACCGCTCTATATGATGACCCCTCCCTTGCGGGAAGTCGAGGATACCAAGGCGCTGCAGGAGGCCCTGCTCAACGGCGAAATTCAGATTGTAGCAACCGACCATTGTGCCTTCACCGCTGAACAGAAGCTGCAGAGCGACGATTGTAGGGCGATCCTGCCGGGGATCCCCGGCAGTGAGGAGCTGCTTTCGCTTGTCTACACCTTTGCCGCAAAGAGTGGGAGAATCGGAATCCAACAGGTGGTAAACCTCCTGAGCACTGCCCCCGCAAAAGCCTTTGGCCTCTACCCCCGTAAAGGGGCGATCCGTGTCGGCAGCGACGCGGACTTTGTCCTCTTCGACCCCGACTACGCTGCAACGATCGACGGAGAACAGATGAAAAGCGCAGCTGGCTACTCCGCCTACGATGGGATGGCGATCCTCGGCCGACCGGTGAGCACCTACCTGCGTGGCAGGCTCGTCAGCGGGGATTTTATCTACCTGGGCATCAGTGGCAACGGTCGCTTTGTAAAACAGAAGAGCGTCGGTCGTGGCAAGACCATCATGCACTGAAACAAGGGATGAAGATGATCAAAGGAGTGATTTTTGATTTAGACGGGGTGCTGATCGACAGCGAACCGCTTATTTTACAAGCTGCCCAAGCTTTCTTTGCCCGTCGAGGTATCGAGGCGAAAGCAGAGGAGTTCTCCGCCTTCATCGGAGCAGGCGATCGCAACTATCTCTTAGGAGTCGGAGCGCTCCACGGCCTATCCCTCGATTGGGCTATAGCGAAGCCAGAGCTCTATGAGATCTACGGCGAGTGTGCCAAGGGGGGAAAGAGCTTTGCCGGAGCGATTGAGTTCTTCCGCGCGCTACAAAAAGCCGGACTAAAGGTTGCCCTCGCCACCGGGAGTGAGCGCAGCAAAGCATTGGTAAACCTCGAGGCGGTCGGCTTAGCCGAAGGAGACTTCGATGCGTTTGTCACCGGCGAAGCGGTGGTTCAGAGCAAACCCCACCCGGATATCTATCAGCTTGCAGCACTCTCGATGGGAGTTGCTGCAGAGGAGTGTCTCGTTGTCGAGGATGCCATCCATGGGGTGATCAGCGGCAGGCGAGCTGGCTCTCGAGTGCTCGCGGTAAGCAACTCCTTCAGCGTTAAATCCCTCTATACTGCAGGGGCTCACCTGGTGGTAGAGAGCCTTGGGGAGCTTGATGACTTTGCTACCGTCGAAGCGTTCAATGCTGCCTATACTACCTGCTTTGAGAAAAAGGCTATAACCTACGGGACGCAGCGAATTCTTGGCGTCAGTCGCAGTGAAAGCGAGCAAGAGGCCCTCCTTAAGGAGGCGGTTGCCGCTGCACTGGCTGCCCGTGAAAACGCCTATGCTCCATACTCACACTTTCAGGTAGGCGCTGCGGTGCTCTCAGAGGAGAGTGGGATGCTCTATGCGGGGTGTAATGTGGAGAACTCCAGCTATGGGGCGACAATCTGTGCCGAGCGTAACGCGGTGCTACAGGCGGTCGCTGCTGAAGGGCGGGTAGGTATCGCCCTGTTGGTGGTCGTCAGCGATGACTCTCCACCAGCTGCCCCATGCGCCCTCTGTTTGCAGGTGCTCGCCGAGTTCGCTCGACCAGAGACAGCGGTGTACCTGGTGGATACGGCGTACGCCCAAGGAAAGGCGGGGGAGCATCGAGTCTATCGCTTTGATGACCTCTTACCACACCCCTTCATCTTCCCGGCGATGCGTTAGTGCTCTAAGGCCATTATTTTGTCGACACGGCGCTGATGACGCTCGCCTCCAAAGGTGGCGTCGATAAAGGCGTCGAGCATCGAGACAGGATCTTCAGGGTAGTCGATTCGTCCGCCGAAGGCGATGAAGTTTGCATCGTTGTGCGCTCGTGCCATCTCGGCTGCAAACCGATTCTGCGGCAGGGCGCAGCGGATGCCGTCGACCTTGTTCGCACTGATTGAGATACCGATTCCAGTTCCGCAGAGCAAGAGGCCAAAGGCGTAATCGCCGCCAAAGTACTCCTTCGCTGCAGCTTCGGCCATATCGGGATAATCCACCGAATCCTCACTGGTTACCCCGAGGTGTACTGGGGTAAAGCCGCGGGTTTTCAGATGGTCGATCAATCTTTGGGCGAGGGCAACTGCTCCATGGTCATTGGCTACAACTATTTTCTTACTCATAGAATCCTCCACGCCAATAGTAGTGAATTAATCCGCTTCTGGCTAGCAATTTTTTACAGTGCAGCGCTTCTGCTTTGAGTTGTCAGCGCTGCGTTCATGCGGTACACTAGGGCTCTTAAGGAGGGCTTGTGGCTGATATTTTTGTAACGGGTCATAAAAATCCGGACATGGACAGTATCTGTGCTGCGTATAGTTATGCCTACTTGAAGAATAAAGTAGACTTAAACAATACCTACTATCCCATCCGCATCGGGAACCTCAACGAAGCGACTCGAGCACAGTTCGATCGCCTCGGAGTCACCCCACCGCCGTTTATGCGCGATATCCGCACCAAGGTACAGAGTGTGACCCGCACCTCTGATTTCACTGTAGAGGTGACCGACCCAATCTTCTCCCTCGTCTCGTTCTATGTCTCCGAGCGCCTGACAGCGGTGGTACCGGTGATGGAGCAGGGACAGTTCCGCGCCTTGCTCAGCATCGATGATGTCAGCAGCTTCATCCTCCAGGAGAACAGCACTCGTAGGCCTAGCTATGGGTTTGTCTTGGATAATATTCCCTTGGTGATCGAAGGCACCTATCTCAAGCGTGGTGCCTTGGACACCTTTGAAGCACCGATTATGATCGGGGCGAGCCGTTTCGTCTCCTACTGCAAGCAGATGGCGGCCCTTGAGGAGAAGAAGCCAGTCTTGGTCGTCGGTGACCGCGAGGATCAGATCAAGTACGCCATCGAGATGCAGATTCCGCTGATTGTCCTCACCGGTATCGTCGATGATAATATCACCAGCCAGGTCGACTGGGACTCCTATGAGGGGTCGGTCTTTGTCAGCCACTTTGATGCCGCTGAGACCTATCGCTTGCTCCGCCTCTCGGTGCCGGTGGAGACCTTGATTACCGCCGGCGCTACCCACACGATCGAGGCGGATCGCCTCTTCGATGAAGCGCGGGATATCCTCACCGATAAGAACCTGCGCTCCTTAGCAGTCTATGATGAGGGGCGGTTCAAGGGTTTTGTCACCCGCTCCTCCTTCCTAAACAAACCGAAGAACAAGCTGATCATGGTCGACCATAATGAGAGCGAACAGAGCATCGAGGGGATAGAGGAGGCGGAGGTCGTGGAGATTATCGACCACCACCGACTCGGCGCCGAACGCACCCGAGAGCCGATCTTCATCTACTGCGAACCCTTGGGCTCCACCTGCACGATCGTCTATAAGCTCTTTGTGCAGCATGGGGTGGATATCCCTCCGACCTTAGCACGGGTGATGCTCAGTGGTATTC
>DASRNL010000158.1:0-2964 GCA_035647415.1 Sphaerochaeta sp.
TATCAGAGGTGAATATCCAGACTTCAATTGGAGAGATCAAGATTGAGTGGTAAAAACCTTAGGAAGTTCACGTTAAGGAACTGACACAGCGCAGTAATGGATGGTCGGTGGAATACCGACAGAGAAGGCTAAATCAACTCATAAGAGGATGGGTTGCCTACTTCAAGCTTGCGAAGTGCAAGGATAAGCTACAGAAAATTGACCAATGGCTACGGAGGAGAATCCGTATGCTGTACTGGAAGATGTGGAAGCGAGTCCGTACTCGGTACAAGAGATTACGAAAGCTTGGTGTCGAACACCAGAAGGCCTACGAGTGGGCCAACTCTAGGTTAGGATACTGGAGAGTGGCTAGCTCATGGATACTTGATACGACACTAGACAACAGAAAGCTCTACGATATGGGATGGCGATGGTTCTCTGGTCTCTACGCCAGAGAGTGCGTAAACTGACGAGGAGCCGTATACTGAACGGTACGTACGGTTCTGTGGGAGGACGGATGAGCCTCATGGGCTCATCCTCCTACCCGATTGCCAACCCATATATTGCAGAGGGTTGGTCTGAACAAACGCGTGGATCTCCTCATCGGTGAATGGGGAGTTTTCAAAGATCCGATAGTATGCACTATAGGATTCAACCTTCATCAAGTTGACCGCAAAGTCGGTGCCAAACAGAATCCGACCTTTGAGTCGCTGCTGCTGTTCTTCCTCCAGCGATAGGAGGTAGGTGGCAAGTTCGCTATAGAAGTCCTCGTGTGCCCCGCTGAAGGAGACGTCAGCATAGACGTTTGGATAGTGGTGCATCAACTCGATGATCTGGTAGAACCAGGAGGAGTCCGGCACCTTGTGTGCAAGACCACTTAAGACGGTAAGCGGGTTCTTCTGCAGCGGCGTGTACTGCTTGCCGAAGTGGGCAAAGTCGATCTGTAACAGTGGATAGTTTGCCAAAACTGGCTTCCACGCATCCGGTTCACTGACTCGCCACGCCTCCTTTGCAGGCAGACCTCGGAAGCCTTGGTCATCACAGTGGGTCATAATCGGGATCCCATAGGTGGTGCAGAAGTGGTAGATCGCTTCCACCTTCGCTCGTTCTTCTTCCTCTTTGGGCCAAGGGTCAAACCCCAAAGGGGGATAGACCTTGATACCATAAAACTGTCGCTCGCCGTTCGCTGGCTGCTTTTTGGTAACCACATAGGTAGCGAGCATGTGTTCGATGGTCGCTAGGGAGTGTGAGGGCGGGTTGATGCCCACAAATGGGAAGAAGGAGAAGAGACCATCAGGGCGTTGTTCTTGGTAGTAGGCAAAGCCTGCGAGGGTGTCTTCGATATAGGTGAAGATCCGCTCGCGTTGGGCGATAGGGTAGTAGCTGGATTTTTCTGCTCCCTCGGGGGCTGAGAAGTCCATCAGCATCGGGGCCAGAGCGATGCGGTCGTAGGTGCGGCTACGAAAGTGGAGCTTAGCGTCGCGGATATATGGTTGAGAGGAGTCCTTGCTCTCCTGGGAGCTGAAGCGCCCTAAGAGATCATCCTCCATCATCACCAGCGTCTTTCCTATCGACTGTTCAAAGGTCGTCAGCGTGTTGGTGATTCGATGGGTGAGGGTGTGAGAGCGACGGTTCTTTGGGGTGATGATATAGGTGGGAAGCAACGCTCCACTGGTGAAGAGTTCAGTAATCCCACTTTCGATCGAGTTAAAGAAACTCAGCAAGTTAGGATGCGAGATATCCATCAGATGGAAGTGCTGATCAAAGAAGTAGTTCATAGCTCCTCCGTATACGAAGGGGGACGCATGCACGTCCCCCTAGCGAATATATTACATACCCATCTTCTTCTTCATCCGAGCCCACGTGTCTCGCAAGGTGACGGTGCGGTTGAAGACCTGCTTGCCTTCCTTGGCATGCTTCTCATCGAGGCAGAAGTAACCGGTGCGGATGAACTGCAGATAGTCGCCAACTTCAGCTTCGAGCACAGCCGGTTCAGCCTTGGCGGCTTTGATTACCGTAAGTGACTCAGGGTTCAAGTCATCGAGGTACTCACCGGTCGCCTCTCCTGGCTGCTCGGCTACAAAGAGCTTGTCGTAGAGGTGAACCTCAATATCGACACCCTCGGTAGCACTGACCCAGTGGCTCGTTCCCCGTACCCGCCGTCCATCTGCGGTGGAACCACCACGGGACTCAGGGTCGTAGGTACAGTGGACTGCAAGAATATTTTCTTCTGCATCCTTTTCGACGTGGGTCGGAGTGACGTAGTAGGCGTGCTGCAAGCGCACCTCGTTACCGATATAGAGGCGGTGGTACTTCTTCGGAGGATCTTCCATAAAGTCTTCGGCCTCGATATAGAGCTCACGGGTGAAGGGGACTTTCCGAGTATCGGAGTTGGGATCTTCAGGGTTGTTGATCGCATCAAAGTACTCCACCTGCCCTTCAGGGTAGTTGTCGATAATCAGCTTGATCGGATCGAGGACTGCCATCCGCCGTTTCGCTCGTTTGTTCAGGTCCTCACGAACGCAGAACTCCAAGAGGGAGAAGTCTACAATGTTCTCACTTTTCGCTACGCCGATCCGGCTGACAAAGTCCAGCATCGCCTCTGGCGAGTAGCCACGACGACGGATTCCACTGATAGTGGGCATCCTCGGGTCATCCCAGCCATCGACGATGCCATCTTGGACGAGCTTTAAGAGCCGCCGCTTGCTCATCACCATATAGCTGATGTTCAGCCGAGCGAACTCATACTGCCGTGGTCGGTGCTCGATACCATCGATCTCGGTTGCCCAGTCATAGGCGGGGCGGTGGTCTTCAAACTCCAAGGTGCAGATCGAGTGGGTGATCCCCTCGATCGCATCGCTGATTGGGTGGGTGAAGTCGTACATCGGGTAGATGCACCAATCATCCCCGGTGCGCACATGGGTGGCGAACTTGATCCGATAGAGGGTAGGGTCACGGAGGTTCATATTCGGACTGGCCATATCG
>DASRNL010000159.1:0-5760 GCA_035647415.1 Sphaerochaeta sp.
AACAGCGTATCCATACACCGTAAGCGATGATAAGACGATCGAGCGCCTCGTGGACGCCGATGTAGCGATGATCAACCACGTGGTACTGCCACCTGGGGAGCGGCTGCCTGAGCACTACAGTGACTCCAACGTCTTTTTACAGATCGTCCGGGGCACCCTGACAATGCAGCTTGGCGACCAGGAGCCGCATCACTACAGCGGTACTGTCGTCAATGTCCCCTTCCACACCAAGATGAACATCAGCAACAGCGGGAGTGAGGTGGTGGAGTTCTTCATCGTAAAAGCTCCACACCCTAGGGTCTATAAAGAGCAGAACGCATAAGAACAGCGTACTGAAATGGAAGCGAGGGAGAGCAGCCGCTCTCCCTCAGTCTTTGTTACCGTATTGGTACCTTATTTGTCTTCTTTGAAGCAGAGGAACCAGTCAAGGCACTTGCCGCCTTCGTCAGCTTCCATACGCTCCTTCGCCAATCCTGTGGTTCCCGGTGGGGGAATGATGACGTCTTCGCCTGGTCTCCAGTCAGCTGGGGTTGCAACCTTGTCCTTATCGGACTTCTGCAGCGCCTGCATGATTCGGATGAGCTCGTCAAAGTTACGGCCCATGGAGGCAGGGTAGAAGAGGATCGTGCGAACGATTCCCTTGGGGTCAATCACGAAGACTGCGCGGACTGCCTGAGTCGAGCTCTGGCTCTGGACCATGCCGTACTTGGTGGCGACGTTCATCGAGATGTCCTCAATAACGGGGAACTGAATCTCGAGGTTCTTCATGTCCTTCCACTCGATGTCAGTGATCTTGCGGAGCCATGCGATGTGTGAGTAGAGGGAGTCGATCGAAAGGCCGAGCAGCTCGGTGTTCAACGCTCTGAACTCATCATGCATCTTTGCAAAGGTCATAAACTCAGTGGTACAGACTGGGGTAAAGTCAGCTGGGTGGCTGAAGAGAATTACCCACTTGCCTTTGTAATCTTCTGGGAAGTTTACTGTGCCTTCAGTGGTGACTGCTTTAAATGCAGGTGCGGGATCTCCAATCAAAGGAAGGGAAACAACGGGTTTTACCATTTCATCCATAATTCAATCTCCTTATATCGTGCAATATTGTTTGCTACTGACAAATATACCACAACATTTTAAACGAATCAAGTCCTTATTGATAACATGTTTCATTAATCCCGACTGAAACACTTCCTTTTCTCACTGCCCTTTGTGCTATTCGTTGCGTGATTTTATTGAGAAACGCCCCCTTGGAGGGTATGATAGAGAAACAAAGGGGAACGCCATAAAAAACCAGAAAGGATTTTTGCGACATTTTATCATCGCAATTCTCATTATCATCGTCTGTCTGATCGCTGTCAGCTACGTCAGGGGAATCACCACCCGGACGATCGCTGAGATGCGTGCGACTGTGCTCAACACCCATGAGGCGATTGGACAGACCAGAGCATTGCAAACGACCTTCCAGGAGGTGATGCTCGCTGAGCGGGGATACCTCTTAAGCGGAAAAGAGCGGCACCTGCGTACCGTCACCGAGAAGGTCCAGCAGCTCAAAGAACAGATCTCCGAGCTCCTCTTCTCCTACTCGTCGCGCTACCGCTACCTCTTGATCCAGTTCTCCGAGGGCTTTGACATCCTCTTCGAAGAGCAGATCACCCCCCTTTTGAAGCTACACGACCCCACCACGCCCACCACCTTGGAGGAGGAAGTACGGATCGCCACCCTCATGGATGAGAGTCAGATCCTCACCGACGCCCTCGATGGGTTTATCAACGAGTTCGAAGCAGCCCAGCTCGCCCACCTCGCCGAGCTCTCCGAGCGTGAGGAGCTCTTGATCCGTCGCGATACCTTCTACTCGATCTTTGGACCGCTGGTGGTTGTCATCATCGCCCTCTTTTCCGGCACCTACGCGGTGATCCGCTTGGAGCGCTATAGGCGGCAACAGATCCATGACCAGGCGGCGATCCTTCACGCACACTCCTGGCTCTCGGCGGTAATCGACGGTAGCGATCTGGGTACCTGGCGGTGGGATATCTCCACCGGAGAGATCACTATCAACCACAAGCTCGCAGAGATGATCGGTTACACGAAGGAGGAGCTCACCCCCTTCACCTTTGAGAAGTACTATAAGCTCACCCACTCCGAGGACTATGTGCGCTCGCAGCAGATTATCGCTGACCTCTTCTCCACCCAGAAGGACTCTTACTCCTATGACCTCAGGCTGCGGCACAAGGGGGGACATTGGATCTGGGCGATGGTCCGGGGCAAGGTCACCGAGTGGGATGCCGAGGGCAACCCCCTGATCCTCCTAGGCACCCAGACCGATATCACCGAGCGAGTGCTGACCGCCGAACTGGTGGTCGAACAGGAGGAGGAGTCCAGCAAGCTGCTGCGTGCGATGACCCAAGGCTTCGCCTACTCGCAATTGGTGCTCGACGAGCAAGGAAATCCCAAGGACTTCATCCTGCTGAGGGTAAATGAGAGCTTTGAGAAGCAGGTGGGCAGATCAGCTGAAGAGCTGCTGAACCGCCCCGCCAGTGAGACCCTCCTCGGAATCGAGTCTGAGTGGCTTACCAACAACGGCTACGTCGCCCTCACCGGCAAGCCGATGGTCTTTGAGTCGTACAACGCCCACACCGACCGCTTCTACAGAGTCTCCTCCTACTCCCCACAGGTCGGCTACTTCGCCAATATCATCGAGGACCTCAGCCCTGAGTACGTCCTACGAGATCGGCTCGCCGAGGAGAAGAACTTCTTTGAAGCGACCCTGCTCAATATCGCCGATGGGGTGATCACCACCGACGCCAAGGGTGCGGTCCGCTTTATGAACGGACGAGCAGAAGAGCTCATCGGTTGGAGCCCTATAGAGGTGCAGGGCCGTCCTCTCTCTGAGATCCTCAGGACCACCGATGGCCCAGGAGGTCCCTTCTTGCCCTCCCCGTATGAGAGGATCACCTCAGGAATGGATCAGTGTGTAACCAAGGAGAACACTATTTTGGTCTCCCGAGATGGTGTTGAGCGGTATATCGGCGGGCGCACTTCGGCGATCTATGATGAAGAGAAGGAACTGCAAGGGGTTGTCATAGTCCTGAGGGACATTACCGAGGAGCATCGAAAGCAGGAGCAGATCGTCGCCCTCAGCCACACCGATCCTCTGACCACCCTCAGCAACCGCCGCTTCTATGAGTTGCAGCGGGTTGCCTTAGATACCGAAGCCTCCTACCCCTTGGCGATCATCATCGCCGACCTCAACGGACTGAAGATCACCAACGATGCCTTCGGCCATGAGGCAGGGGATGAGCTCCTGCAGACTGTCGCTGCAGTCCTAAAAGGACTAAAGATCACCGATGGTACCTGTGCAAGGATCGGCGGCGATGAGTTTGTCCTTCTCCTACCTAAGACCACAGCAGAGGAGGCGGAGGCGATCGTCGGGCGGATCGATGATGATCTGAAGAAGCGACAGGTACGCAATATCCCCGTCTCGGTGAGCCTCGGGTATGCGATCAAGGAGAGTTCAGAGCAGCACTTTGAACAGATCTTCAAGCGAGCCGAGGATGCGATGTATCAGAATAAGTTTGCCATCAACTCCCGCTATAAGCAGTCGGTGATCAACTCGCTCGTTGACAGGCTCTTTGAGCGTGAACCTCAGCTGCGCGATCACTCCCAGCGTGCCGGTGAGCTCGCTGCAGCCCTCGGTACTGCCTTATACCTCTCGCCGACCGACGTAGCACAGCTGAGACAGGCGGGCTACTACCATGACCTAGGCTGCATCGCCATCGGTCTCTCGGTCCTCTATAAGGCAGAGGAAGATTGGACTAAGGCTGAGCGCATTGAGATGCGCCGGGTCCCTGAGATCGGGCACAATATCCTCAGCTCCCGCTCCGAGAACTCCTTTATCGCCAAAGCCATCCTCCACCATAAGGAGCGATGGGATGGCAGCGGGTACCCGCAAAAGCTCAAAGGCAACGCGATCCCGATCTCCTCACAGATTCTCGGCCTCTCGACCTTCTACCTCAACTCACTGGAAGTTCTCGGAGGCGATGGTGCGATCCTTGCCCTGGAGAACAGCAGTGGTTCGTACTTCGACCCACTCTTGGTGAGTATCTTCTTCGACCAGGTCCTTGGTCGAGGTAAGGAAGCGTGGTAGTTTTGAGCAAAAAGAGTAGATTTATCCCTCACCTCTGCTAAGCTACTGCTATGCAGTACGTACGTATTTTAGCAGGAGAGAGTCCACGCTACGGGGTCCTTGCAGGCGAAGAGATTCGCCTCTTAGAGAACACCCCCTTTGCCGATGAGCTGATCTTCAGCGACCAATGCGTAGAGGCCAGCGAGGCGACCTACCTCGCCCCGAGCCTCTTCAGCAAGGCAGTCTGTGTCGGGCTGAACTACCGCGACCACGCCAAAGAGCTCGGCTTGCCAGTTTCAGAAGCTCCGGTGCTCTTTTTAAAGCCTTCCACAGCGATCCTCGATCCTAACCAATCGATCATCACCCCAGAGGCGTGCACGCGGCTGGACTACGAGGGTGAGCTCGCCATCGTCATCAAGCGACGAGCCCACCGAGTCAGCGCAGCTGATGCAAACGAATATATCCTCGGCTACAGCTGTGCTAACGATGTGACAGCACGCAACCTTCAAGATCCTAAAGGTCAGTGGACTGTCGCTAAGAGCTTTGACACCTTCTGCCCCTACGGGCCGGTGATACAAGCGGGAATCGATCCCAGTGACCTTGTCATCGAAACACGCCTTAACACGGTGGTGAAGCAGCGCTCTACTACCGCAGAGCTGCTCTTCGATGTGCCTACCTTAGTCAGCTATATCTCTTCTGTTATGACCCTTTTGCCCGGGGATATCATCCTCACCGGTACCCCGTCGGGAATCGGTCCTATGCAAGCAGGTGACACGGTAGAGGTGTATATTGAAAAAGTGGGGACGCTCAGCAACTCCGTCTGTTAGCTAAGGCCCGCTAAGACTCTCTCAATCGTTGCCATAGCGGTGTCGATCGCTCTTTCGTCCACAACCAGTGGGGGGACGAAGCGCAGCACATCGCTGCCAGCACTGGCCACCAAGAGCCCTTCAGCAAAGCAGGCATCCACCACTTTTCTCGGAGCTATGCTAAGCACGATGCCTTGCATCAAGCCCACCCCACGCACCGATTTAATGAGGGTGGGGAATTTCTTTGCCAAAGCGGTGAGCTGTTTTTGTAGGTACACCCCCATCTTTTGAACATGAGCGCTGAAAGCCGGGTCAGTTAAACGGCTGACCATCTCATTGATTCCGGTGGCGGCGAGCACATTGCCGCCGAAGGTGGAGGCGTGGTCGCCAGGGCTAAAGATTGTATTGGCAACCCCGGTGGTAAGCATCGCCCCTGCAGGAATCCCTGCAGCTAGGGCCTTGGCTACTGTGAGCACATCGGGCTTCACCCCGTAGAGCTGATGGGCAAAAGGTTTGCCGCTGCGGCCCATGCCGCACTGCACCTCATCGTAGATCAAGAGCGCCCCATAGCTGTCGCAGAGTTCACGCAGGCCGACCAAGAAGGCCTTATCGGCGGGGATGATCCCCCCCTCGCCTTGGATCGGTTCGACTATGACCGCACAGGTGCGCTCGCCCATCAGAGCTGCCACACTATCTAAGTCGTTGAACTTTGCATACAAGAAGCCCTGGGGCAGTGGGTCGAAGTTCGCATGGTACTTCGGCTGTCCGGTGGCGGTAATCGCCGCATAGGTGCGCCCATGGAAGGAGTCTGCCATCGAGATGATCTCACTCTTGGGC
>DASRNL010000160.1:0-2396 GCA_035647415.1 Sphaerochaeta sp.
GGGTGACGGTGGTCGACGGCTATGGGCTTACTGAGAGCGCACCGGTGATCGGAGTTCGTCCGGTCTTCGGTGGGGTGAAGCGAACGATGACCCTCCTAGAAGGCACCGAGGCGAAGATCCTCGATGAAGCAGGAAGGGCGGTAGAGCCGGGGGAGAAGGGGACTCTTTATGTACGCGGGCCGCAGGTGATGGACGGCTACTTTAAGCGCCCTGATCTGACTGCAGAGGTGCTCAGCGAAGATGGATGGCTCAACACCGGAGACTTGGCGATGTGGACCCACCATGGGGAGTTTGCCATCGTAGGACGAGCAAAGGATACGATCGTCCTCTCAGGAGGAGAGAACCTTGAACCGCTGCCGATCGAAGCGAAACTTGCTGAGAGCGAGTTTATCGAACGTGCGGTGGTCCTCGGACAGGATCAACGCTTCTTGGGAGCCTTGATCGTCATCAACGCTGATAGAATTACCCAGTATCTTGAGGAGCAGCGGATCCCCTTCCTCCGAGACTCGATCTCCGAGATGCAGGAGGTCCGCAAGCTGATAGGAGAAGAGATCTCCTCTTTGATCAATGAGAAACAAGGGTTCAAGAGCTATGAGCAGATCGTCCGCTTCCACCTCCTTGCAGAGCGCTTTGAGGTAGGCAAGCAGCTCTCGGCAAAAGAGGAGGTCAGACGCTTTGCAATCCAAGAGCTCTATACAGTAGAAATTGCTTCGCTCTTTGCTAGCTGAGCTTTCTTGCTTTTTTACCCTCCCTTGTATACGATTGAGCTGTGATACAGATAGTTGGGACGAAGAAGAGTAGAGAGACCGCTCAGGCGATCCGCTTCTGCAAGGAGCGGTCAATCGCCTTTCAGTTTGTCGACTTACGGGCCCGCTCCCTCTCAAGTGGGGAGTGGGAGTCGATTTTCGCAGCAATCGAGGCTGAAGAGCTCATCGATACCACCTCGCGTTACTATACGAAGGAGGGGTACTCCTACCGCCTCTATGACCCTCGCCAGGAGGTGATGGCCCACCCAGAGCTGCTCCGGCTTCCAATCCTCCGATTCCGCGGCAAAGCGGCGGTGGGGTTCGACGCAGAGACGATCCTAGCTTGGAGGAAAAGCGATGCTTAAGTGGGCAGTTCTCGGTTCAGGTTCCAGTGGCAATAGCTACCTCTTTTCAGCTGAAGGGGTGAGTGTACTCATCGACCAAGGCTTCAGTGTCCGTGAGCTGAAGCGCAGGCTCCAACACTTCGATACCCCGATTGAGAGTGTAAAAGCCCTCTGCTTGACCCACCTGCACCCCGACCATGCCAAAGGGGCTGGGGTGCTTGCACGGATGCACGGAGTGCCGGTTGTGGTACACGTCGGCGCGGTGCGCAAGAATGGAACTCGGGTCCTTGATCTGGGAATCCCCACCGATCAGCTCTTTCACACCGAGGCGGAGGCTGCTTTCAAAGTGGGTCCTTTTACGCTGATGTGCTTTGAGACGAGCCACGATTGCCCCGGCTCGGTCGGATGGCTGATTCGCTACGGCGATGAGCGGCTGATGGTCCTCACCGACACCGGTCGTACCACCGCCTTGCAGCGCAAGCTCGCCCAGAAAGCCGATGTGCTCTTTTTAGAGGCGAACTACGATGAAGAGATGCTGCGCAAAGGACCGTATCCTCCCTTTTTACAGAACCGGATTCGCGGTGAGCATGGACACCTCTCCAACGCCGAGGCGTTCACCTTTTTGACTGAGAGCAAGTTCGCTGGAGAGCACCTCTACTTTGTGCACCTCAGCGATACAAACAATAGTGTACATCTTTTAGAGACTGCAGCACGGACCAAGAGTCCGACCGAATATACCATCTGTGAAAAAGGACAGTGGTATGGGATGCAAAGAGGGTGAGTATGAGCAAAAAAAGAGCGAAGAAGAAGAGCCCCGATGAGATTGTCTGGACAAAGCGAGCGATCAAAAAGATCAAGCGTGCTGATGATCTTCGTCCCAAGCTGGTCTACTCCTATACGATGGACAGTCTTGTGGAAGCGACAGCGAGCCGCTACGGCAAACGCGTCGCCTTAAAACTCTATAACGATGAGCATAGCGCGGTGACCTACAGCCAAATGCAGCATGCCAAGGATGCGATCGGGCTCTATTTGATGGACCAAGGCTTTGGTCATGGGGATCGAATTGCCCTCCTCGGTGAGAGCTCACCGACCTGGCTGCTCGCCTACTTTGGTATCACCTCCATCGGCTGTATTGCCGTGCCGATCCTCCCTGACTTCTCCTCCAAGGAGATTCTGGAGATCCTCAGCCACAGCGAAGCCAAGGCTGTGGTGGTAAACACCCGCCACTTCGAGAAGATTGTTCCCTTCATCAACGACTATCCTGAGGCGCTCTTTCGTATGGAAGACCTCTTTCATATCCCTTCGC
>DASRNL010000161.1:0-4651 GCA_035647415.1 Sphaerochaeta sp.
CTCTACGCCTTTGTCGAGAGCCAAGCGGCGTATGAGGAGCTCTGTATGCTCCTTTCGCTGCAGGCGACCGACCCCACCTTCTCCTATCGTACTTACTTCACTCACCACAAGAGCGCCCTGACCCTCGCAAGCTTCGATAGCGAGCTCTTGGCTACTCTTGCTTCCATCCAAGAGCACCTCTATGCAGCCATCGCCCCTGATATGCTCTCCGCTCTTCGTACTGCACGTACCTTAGAGCTGCCGCTCTTAGCGTGTGAGCGGGCGTACTTGGCAAGCGAAGCGGAGCGCCCGCTGCACCGTCTGCTGCGGGCCATTGGAGAGAATACCACCGTCGATACAATATCGGTAGCAACCTCCGGTGGCATCCTCGCTGATCCGGCTACCTACGCAAGAGCCCTCGCCCCCTGGCCTGAGGCGCGCAGCAATGCTGCAGCGCTGCGAGCCCATGATCCCTTCCCTTCCTCGCTCCTCTTTCCCGCCTATCCCAGTAGCGATGTCGACAGCGAGCTCAGAGAGCGGGTCTATCGGGGGGCGGAGCTGCGCTACGGGGAGCTCAGCGATGCGATCTTAGGACGCCTAGAGTATGAGCTGTCGGTGATCGCTGAGAAGGGTTTCTCCTCCTACTTTTTGGTGATGGATGATATCGTCTCCTTTGGCACCCAAAGCTGTGGTCGAGGATCCGCTGCAGCTTCGGCGGTCGCCTACTCGCTGGGGATCAGTGCAGTCGATCCTCTTGCCCACAACCTCTACTTTGAACGCTTCCTCTCCTCCGCTCGAGTGGACCCTCCGGATATCGATGTGGACTTCGCCTATGATGAACGCGATGCAATCTTCACCCACCTCTTTGCAACCTTCGGCGAAGCGCATACCGCCCGTATTGCCAACCATCTCTTCTTCCGTCGTGCCTCAGCGCTGCGCGAGAGTGCCAGAGCCTATGGGCTGCACGAGGGGGAGCTGCGCGAGCTGGAAGAACACCCCACTGCAAACCCGCTCTATACGGAGATCTCCCGCTTGGCACTCGCCCTCATTGGCTTGCCACGGGGCATTGGCCTGCACTGTGGTGGGGTGGTGATGACCGAGGAGCCGATCCGCACCCACGCACCGGTGATGCGCTCAGCGTGCGGCTATCCGCTACTAATCTGGGAGAAGGATGGCGCCGAAGCAGCGGGCTTTGTAAAGATCGACCTCTTAGGGAACCGCTCCTTAGCGGTAGTACGGGACACCTTAATAAACCTAGAAGAGCAAGGGATCGTCATCGATCCTCACTCTTGGCGTCCTGCTGAAGATAAGCAGACGATTGCCACCGTAGCTGCAGGGGAGACGATGGGGGTCTTCTATATCGAAAGCCCAGCGATGCGCCAGCTGCAGAAGCGCAGCGGACGGGGGGATTTCACCCATGTGGTGATCCACTCCTCCCTCATCCGCCCTGCGGCAAACACCTTCATCAACGCCTACCTCGATCGGGTGCATGGGGCCAGTTGGGAGCCCCTGCATCCCGATCTGGAGCACGTGCTTGCAGAGAGCTACGGGATCCTCTGCTACCAGGAGGATGTCTCCAAGATAGCCGTCGCCCTCGCCTCTTTTAGCGAGGCTGAGGCGGACGGACTGCGGAAGGTGGTAACAAAGAAAGAACGCGGGACAACCTTCGCTTCGTACAAAGAGCGCTTCTTCAGCGGCTGCCGGGCCAACGGTATCGAAGAATCAACAATCCAAGCGATCTGGGAGATGGTGTTAAGCTTCGAAGGCTACTCCTTCTGTAAGGCACACTCGGCATCGTACGCGATGCTCTCCTTCCAAAGCGCCTACCTACGGACCCACTACCCCGCTGCCTTCATGGCAGCGGTCCTCTCCCACCAAGGCGGCTACTATAATACCGGTGCCTATATCAGCGAAGCGAGGCGGATGGGACTGAGTATCCGCGGCCCTGATATCAACGAGAGCGAGATCCTCTTTCGAGCTGAAGGTGATACGATTATCTGTGGACTGCTCGCAGTAGCTCATCTCTCCTCCCAGAGCCAAGAGGCAATACTCACCGATCGTAAGCACAGAGGCCCCTATACGAGCTTACACGATGTAGCCACTCGCCTTGTACTAAGCCGTCAGGAGTATCTGAGCCTCGCCCAAGCGGGCGTCTTCGATACAATCGCCGGAGGCCTTGATCGCCCCGCTCAGCTGCGAGTGCTCCTCACCCAAAAGTCAGAAGCGACTACAACATCACAGCTCTCACTCTTTGGGGTTGCACCTCCTCCTCCACCTCCTTTGCCAACACAAACAGCAGTGCAGGAGGTGAGCCTTACGACCTTGGAGGGCGAGTATACTGCACTGGGGTTCTTACGCTCCTACCACCCCCTAGTGCTCTACCAGCAGGCGCTCCAGGACATTGTGCGTACAAGAGCTAGAGATATGACCCACCACGTAGGACGCACCATCACCTTGGTGGGGTATCAGATAACACGCAAACAAGTGCGCACCAAAGGTGGAGAGTTGATGAGCTTCATCTCCTTTGAAGATGAGAGCGCTCTCTATGAGACGATCCTCTTCCCACAGGTGCATCGTCAGTATGCACCGCTGCTTCGAGAAGCTGTTGTGCTCCTGGTGACCGGAAAGGTGATGGATGATAGAGGGGCATTGCTACTTGAAGTCTCCTCCCTCTCTTGCCCATTTACAAAAAAGAGCACACACTATCGCTATGGATAGTACCTATGCAGTAGTTGACCACGTGGCAACTGAAATCGCCGAAGCCTACTCCTCCTTTGGAAACTTGAGTGCACTCCTACTCGGTCAGCGCTCCACACCGCTCTTTCTCTCGTTGCTGCCGCTTCTTTATGAAGAGACCCTCACCTACTACCTCTTTCTCATCGGAGAGGAGGCAGAGGAGTATGCAGCAAGTGAGGACCCTGCTGCGCTCTTTACCGAGCGCTGCCAAGCGATCGTACAGGCAAACTCCTACTGGCAAACCGTACAAGGAAAAAGAAAGACCACACTGCCATCGAGTCTCAGCGACCCAGGCTATGTGGTCATCCAACAGGCGATCGCTCGCTTACAAGCTGATGCGAGCGCTCATCTGCACTCCTAAGCTGATACTGCCACTGGCATCCACCATGGGAACAGCTCCAATATTGAGGGCAAATGCATCACTTGTATCTTTATTGATCCCTAGACCTTGGCGCAGAGCCTTGGAGTGGCGAGCGCCATAGATGGAAGGCATGATAGCCTGTATCAGGCGGCTTGCTCCAAAGCCGATAGCACCGGCGATCAAAAACCCATTTGCAAGCTCACCGAGCTGCTCACCTGGTTTGTACCCTCCACTTCCCGCCCAGGGTGCTACAAGGATCAGTTCAATCAGATACAACGATGCACCGACCCCCACTGAAGAAAGCGATGCCCAGTCTGCAATCTCACCGAAGAGCTTGCCTCCCATATCCCCTTGGATCTTGGATCCCGATCCAAAGCCAAGCAAGAGATTCTTTGCCGACGGCCACGCTACCGGTAGCTTCGCCGCCTCATAGAGGGCGAGACGATCAGGATACTCAACTGTGCTGAAGTCATACTTAGCAATGCTTCGCTTTACCCCAACGATGGAGTTCCCACCGATGGTGACCCGTTCTCCATCGATCTCTACGGTAGTGAAGGCTCGAGTAGTGAGCACATCGATTCCTGCCCCAATTATGTTAAAGAGGAAACTAGCAGCAAACAGCGGGCTCGCTAGGAGTATAATCAACACACAGAGGCTCAATCGTTTTCTCATCTTCATGCTCCTTGATCAGAATCAATTGGAGTATACCATACAAGTGTTGTGCCAAAGCAATGCTTTATCACAAAATTCTCCTTCCATCCTCCCCTTACAATCACCCTCCCCCTCAGCTATGATAGAGGTATGAATGAGAAATTGCTTGCCTTCTTCTACTCCTTAGATCGCGCTGCCTTTATGGACAATAAGAATAAGTACAAAGGGTATGCGGACCTAAACCGACCGCTGCCCATCGGCTATGGGCAGACGATCAGCCAGCCTACCCTTGTGCTCTATATGACCGAACAGCTGGCGTTAGAACAACATCATAAAGTATTGGAGATCGGAACCGGCAGTGGTTATCAAAGTGCATTTCTTTCAGCCTTCTGCAATGAACTCTATACCATCGAGTTCATTGAAGAGCTCGCTGTAAAAGCCCAAGAGCGCCTTACTCGCCTAGGATATACCAATATCCACTATAAGGTAGGCGATGGATCTGAAGGCTGGGCCGAACATGGTCCATATGATCGTATCATGGTCACCGCAGCACCAAAGCAGATGCCCACCACCTTGATCGATCAGCTTGCTCCTGGGGGCATCATGGTTTTACCGGTAGGAAAATCTGGCATTCAGGATTTATTGAAGGTCACCAAAGAAGAGGATGGCACTATCCAAGAAACAAAACTCCTTGATGTGGTCTTTGTTGAGATGATCGGTCGCTACAGCCCATAGTTCTCTAGACAACCACACCCCTATTTCGTATGATACTGCCAATAGGGCGCGTAACTCAGCGGGAGAGTGCTACCTTCACACGGTAGAAGTCGTTGGTTCAAACCCAATCGCGCCCATTCCAAAAGGCAACGCATTTACTATCAAGCGTGTTGCCTTTTTCATGTCAAATTCACTTGCACCCTATAGAAA
>DASRNL010000162.1:0-2335 GCA_035647415.1 Sphaerochaeta sp.
GTCCAGCAGAGCTCCGTTGCTCTTCTGCCTGGCAAGCACCTTATACAGAACTGGAAAATCCTCACCGGAAAAGCGTTCAACCCGTGGGTAGGGTTCTACAACTCGATGACGATCAGTATCGGTACAACCCTCTGTGCAGTCTACTTCTCGAGTTTGACCGCCTATGCGCTGGTCGCCTATCGATGGCGAGCCCGTGATGCCTTCTTCTCTTTTATTATGGCGGTTCTGATGATTCCCGCACAAATTTCGGGTATCGGCTTCTACCAGTTCATGTACCGCATCGGCTGGACCAACAGCCTGCTGCCCTTGATCTTGCCTGCGATCGCTTCGCCGGCGATGGTCTTCTTCATGCGTCAGTATCTCATGGCGAGCTTATCGCTGGATATCGTCGACTCTGCGCGGATCGATGGCTCGGGGGAGTTCCGCACTTTCAACCAGATTGTGCTGCCGATTATGAAGCCGACGATGGCGACCCAGGCGATCTTCACCTTTGTTGCCAGCTGGAACAACCTCTTCATCCCCTTGATCCTGCTGACCCGCCAATCCAAGTATACGATGCCGATTATGGTCAGCTTGTTACGCGGGGACATCTATAAGACCGAGTACGGCTCAGTCTATCTGGGGCTGAGTTTGACCGTACTTCCGCTCTTTGTCATCTATTTCATCCTATCCAAATATATCATCGCCGGAGTCGCTCTCGGCGCTCTAAAGGAGTAGGTAGTAATGCAAGAATCCTATAAAAAAGCCCGTCTTCTACTCGCCAAGATGACCACCGAAGAGAAGGTGGCCCAGCTGGTGTGCGCTTGGTTGGAGATTTCCAGCGATGGCTCATTTGCTGTTCGTGAGTACGGAGGTAGCGGCGACGGTAAAAAAGACCGTCGAGCCGAGGTCCTGGGAGCAGGAATCGGACAGCTTACCCGTCCCTATGGCACGATGGCCAATGAAGCGCCGGTCCAAGCGAAGGCGATCAACAAGATTCAGCGCTACCTTGTCACCGAAACCCGTCTGAAGATCCCTGCCATGCTCCATGAGGAGTGCCTCACCGGAGCGATGGTCCGCGGGGCGACAATCTTCCCCTCTGCGCTGAACTATGGAAGCAGCTGGGATCCTAAACTGATCAAGCGAATAGGGGAGGCGATCGGAGGCGAATTACGCAGCCTCGGTGTACACCAGGGCCTCGCCCCGGTGCTCGACGTCGCCCGGGATGCCCGCTGGGGGCGTCTGGAGGAGACCTTTGGAGAGGACCCTTATCTTGCCGGGGAGATGGCGATCGCCTACGTCAACGGTATCCAGGGAAAAGAGAAGCGTCCCTTAGCTACCCTCAAGCACTTCGTCGGACACTCGGCGAGTGAAGGAGGGCGTAACCATGCTCCGGTACACTTAGGAAAACGAGAGCTGCTTAATATCTTTGCCCTTCCCTTTGAGATGGCGGTGCAACACACCGACATTGGCTCGGTGATGCCCGCCTACCACGATATCGATGGGATTCCCACCACGTGCGACCGCGAGCTGCTTACCGATCTCCTACAGACCGCTTGGGGTTTCGATGGGCTGATAGTAAGCGACTATGAAGCCCCGATCCAGCTTCTGCGTGAACACCGAGTAGCTGCCGACCTCGCCGAAGCTGCAGCCTTGGCCTTCAACGCTGGGCTGGAGTTGGAGCTGCCAGGGTACACCGTCTATAAGCAAGGCCTCGTAGAGGCAGTCCAGCGAAATCTGGTGAGCATCGAAGCGATCGACAGGGTGGTTCTGAAAGTGCTCGCTGAGAAGTATCGACAGAATCTCTTTGAGAACCCCTACATCGATGAGGGAGCGATCGACTTAGGAAACCAGAAAAACCATCAGCTCGCCATAGAAGCGGCGGAAGCTTCGGTGGTTCTTTTGAAGAACGACGGGGTGCTTCCCTTGCAGGCAGGGCAAAAGGTAGCGGTCATCGGACCGCTTGCCGATCACCCCTTTGCGATGCTCGGTGGGTATTCGCCGCCCATCCATCTGCAGGGCAGCATGAACGCAGTGGAGTGTGTCCCCCCTGCAGCGCAGACGATCAGGGGCTCGCTTGAAGCGCTGCTGGGTAGCGAACAGGTTCTCTATGAGCCTGGGTGTATGCTCTACGAGGATGCGGTAGAACGAGCGATCTTCTTCCCAGGGGATGTTGGGGAGTCGACTGAGGGTCCAAAGGAGCTCAGCGATGACACCTCACGCTTGGATGAGGCAGTACGGGTTGCCCAAGAGAGCGATGTGACCGTGCTGGTGGTCGGCGACCTTGCCGGACTCTTTGGCAACGGCACAGTAGGAGAGGGCTCTGACGTCTCCTCCTTGGTCCTCCCAGGGGTAC
>DASRNL010000163.1:0-8642 GCA_035647415.1 Sphaerochaeta sp.
CCCTTGACATAAGTTGTGCTGCACCCCTACAATGAGTATACCATCGATAGAAGTGGGGAAAGCTGTGAAAAAACGTACTTTTTCCTTTTTGATTGCTCTACTCTTCAGTGCCGGCATTATGTTTGCAGCTGCTGGCGATGCCACATTCACGCTCAATGCACATGTACGTGGTATTACCATCCATGGATTTGTCGAAACCCTACCAGAAGATAATTCATATGATGCGGAACATATAGTAGATTTACTATTCTCCCAAGGAGAATATGATGCACTCGATGGGCCTACTGATCCGATTATAAAAGCACAAGACCTCACCTTAGGGTATGAAGACATCCATGACTTTGATTTTGGTGATGACGAATATGAGGAAGTCGCCTACTACCTCTTTCTCAGCAACATGACTTCAGCCCTAAAAGTCTCCTTCACCATCTCTGATTTTATCCTCCAGAATAATACTGAAGAACCTATCACGGTTTCTTGGAAGCTGGGTGTTGATACAGTGGCTTCTGGGGCACTGACAATATCTGAAGGGAAAAAGGCATCAGGTGGCACCGCCCATCTCATCGCCGAAGCGAACAGTTCCTCAGAAATACGGTGGGGGATTCTAGAACTCAGCTTACATTTTGCAGATGCAGTGGGATATGTGTCTGGCGATTATACCGCAACGGTAATTGCGAACATCACCGCAAGCTAATATTCTCCAATCACTTCTATATTTCGTACTGCTGCGAACAATGCAAGGATGGCAACTCGTGGCCATGCTTGAAGCCCTGTTCTGAGTGAAAGGGCACAGTCAAAACATCGCAAAAGAAATGAACAGCAAGTTCTGTGATGCAAACCTCCGATGCAAGTAGGAAGTTTGCCTTTATAGATGCTGAAGATGCCGAATTGACTATGGGGATTGCTGGTGCCAACACCGATTGGCACTTGTGTTTATCTATCAGCGTTCGTATGAAAAAAAGAATTAACGGGTAACTTGGTGCAGAGAATTTGCAGATAAGCCTAGGATCCAATAAAAAAGAGGCTGCCAAAGTCACTTTGGTGCAGCCCCTCGTACAATCACACACACTTAGAAGTCATCATCCCAGTCGGTATCCCAGTCATCATCCTCATCTTCGTCGTCATCGTAGAACTCATCCTCAAAGGATTCATCCCCTTCAAACATGAAGTGATCGCCGATCATACCATTGTCATCCTCTTCTTCTTCAATCAACTCATCATCTTCATCGGTGAAGCCAATCAGCTCTCCGCGATCAAAAAAGTCGGAGAAGTCCTCATCGTCGGATTCGAGCCGGCGATAGTACTGTTCTTCTTCCTCATCGAACGAATCTGTATCATGGTAATAATCCATGGGTATACTCCTTTTCTCCCCTCATACGTCTTGGTGTGTTTAACATAAAAGATGGTATCTCAGTTGTCAATGATTTATCTTCTCTAGACAGGGCAAATGTGCCTTGCTATCATGCAATCGTACCTACTCAATCCTCGTTGCACCCATTGAGGGTGTGCCGAAGGGGGATGGAGGTCCTGCAGCATGGTCGCTGCAACGGAGGAGAGATGAGACGACGTTCTTTTGCTATTGCGCTCTTTATGCTGCTTGCCCTGTTGCTTGCTTCATGTACATCGACGGTTATGGTGAGACACCTCGTGCCTGCTGAAATCTCCCTCGATGGCCGTCGAAGTCTCGCTATCGCCTCGGTAGAGGTGGATGCGACGATCCCAGCTCCTCGCTACTGGATTGAAGGGTTGGAGGAGACTAACTTCTCACTGATCACCGGGTGGGAGAGTACGTTGGTAGGGAACCTCACTAAGTATGTTACAGCAGATTTGCTCAGTGCCCTAAGTGAGACGAACTACTTCACTATCACCCCTCCATCGGTTACCGATAGCAATATTCACCGTCTCTGTCGTAGCAGCTCCAGCGGATGCGCGATTCTCGGAGATGATGAGATCAATGCTTTACTCTTTGCAGATGTCACCTACCTTGATGCCACCGAACGGGTCGTTGGTAGAGATACCATTGAGCGGGTCGACGTATACGATGGTAATGGTGTTCTCATAGGGCAGCAGGAGCGGCCGGTCAGCAGAGACTACTATTTAATCCAACGGGTGACCCTCAGCATCACCTATACTATCTTCGACCCGAGTACCGGCAAGCTGCTCTACAGCAAAAGCTATACCGATGCCAAAGAGGTTGAGACAAAGATCGGAGTACGCCTCTATCAGGTGCAAGCTGATGGTGCGGTTGCCTTCCGGGATGAAGCGAGCTACCTGCAACGGGTCGCGCCTTCGCTGATCTCCCTCTATAAGGAGCTCGCGGCGAAGATGACCGCAGATCTGGTGAAGCAGCTCGCCCCCTCATGGAAGAGTGAGCGGGTGAGCCTTATGGCAGTGAAACCAAAATCTCCAGAGAGCAAAGAAGCCCAGTCTGCGGTCGACAGTGGCAACTATCGTCGAGCCTATACCCTCTATAATCAGATCTGGTTGCAGGAGGGCTCCGGTGCTGCTGGCTATAATGCTGCGCTGCTCTTGGAGGTGATGGGGGAGTTCGACCAGGCCCTAGAGCTCAGCGATCAGGTCTATCGACAGACGGGATCCACCGAAGCGTACCGCGCGCTCTTGCGGGTGCAAGAGGCCAAGAGTCAGCACGAGAAGGCCCAACGACAGATCTCTGGAGAGGAGATCAACGATGGGATAATCACTCAGTTCCAGTATACGGTGGTTGAGTGATGGGTTTGATCTTGGTCTACACCGGAGATGGGAAGGGCAAGACCTCCGCTGGTGTAGGGCAGGCGGTTCGCGCCCTCGGCCATGGGGCGACCGTGAAGGTTGCTCAGTTTATCAAAGATTCCGATTCCACCGCCCAAGCTGGGGAGTATCGGCTTCTGAGCTCCCTCGGGGTGGAGTTTAAGAGCTTCGGTGCAGGCTTTACTTGGGTCGCCTCCCATAGAGAGGAGAACTGCCGTTTAGCGCTCGCTGGGTGGAATCAAGTCACCTCCTGGATCGAATCAAAGGAGTGTGATCTCATCCTTTTGGATGAGTTTACCTACCCTTTGACCCTTGGGTATCTAGCAATAGAGTCGGTTATCTCCTATCTCAAGCAGGCAAAAACTGAAGAAACCTTTCCGCATCTGGTGATCACAGGTCGCTCTGCACCCTCTGAATTAATTGCTCTGGCCGATATGGTGAGCTCGATTGAGGAGATAAAGCACCATTTTCGAGAAAAGAACCGCCCTGCAGCCCCGTTAATCGAGTTTTGATGGCCTAAAAGTGCAAAGAGACATATTCCGGCTTCCCCTTTCATGATTTTCCAGCTATAATTGCTCAAGGAGTTTGCATGGGCATACGTGATTTGCACTGTCATCTACTCCCTGGCATCGATGATGGCTACGGTGCTGAGGAAGATTTTGTTCGGATGTTGCGAATCTATCGAGAGAGTGGAGTCAGCGCCATCGCTTTTACCCCCCACCTCTACAATCCCTACGTGACAACCCATGTTGAGCGCCTTCGTACCACCTATCGGTGGGCTGAAGCGCTCGCACTCGCTGAGGGGATTACCCCATACTTAGGGGGAGAGGTTTTTCTTGCCGATGGAGGGCAGCAGGAGCTCTTGCCAATTGCAGGCAGGTACCAGCTGGTGGAGTTCTCCCTCTCATTACCACCGGCGAATCTCATCCCATGGGTTCGGAAGGTGGTCGCAGAGGGGATAGTCCCGATTATCGCCCATGTGGAGCGATACCTCTGGTTGGGTGTTCACTCGCCGCTCTTGCGGCAGCTGATAGATTTTGGCTGCCTCCTACAGTGTAATGTGGAGGCAGTAGAGAGTGGGGAGGCAGAAGCCTTCCTCACCGCAGGTTTGGTTGATGTGATTGCAACCGATAACCACGGTGATGAAAGTTTAGCACCGCGCCTTGCGCAAGCGATCGCTGCATGGCCGGACGTTGCAGAGAAGATGCAACGGCTTATTTTGTAAACTACCCTCGTTAAACGAGGTAAGGAGGTAGCGCATGCTGCTTGATATGACGATTGCAAACTTCAAATCAGTGAAGGAACCGCAAACCATCTCCTTTGAGGCGGTTCGTGACAATCGCTTTCCCGAATCCAAGGTTGTCGCGGTAACCGATAAGTTGAAGATCATCAAAAGTGGAGCCATCATCGGCCCCAACGGTGCAGGCAAGAGTACCTTCATTCGTGCTCTAGAAGCCCTACTGAAAATAGTGAGCGCTTCGGATGAGGTTGAAGATCCCTTGCAGGTTCTCAGTAGAACCTCCTTCGCGTACTCCGAGGAGAAGGGCCTGCCGATGAGTATCACGATCCGTGCCTTCATCGGGTACGACGAGGAGACTCAAGACTCGGTCGTCGCTCAGTACACCCTTGTCAGCGACCGGAATATGATCCACGAGGAGTCCCTCTTCCACATCGTAGGTCGATCGCGCAAACGGATGTTCCTCCGTGAACTCAACCCTGAATCGATCCTGCTCGATGAGAGCGAGCCTACCTACAGATATCGCTGGGGGAAGGGGTATCGGGGTGATAAGAAACGATTGGTAAACAGACTGAGCCCGCGCCACACCTTCCTACAGGCCTCTGCTGCCCGTGGCAGTGAGACGACCCAGCTCTTCTACAGCTGGATGCAAGACCAACTGCATATCCTGCCGATGGGAGTTTCTCCGCGCAGCGAGCAGTACCTCGTTGAGCAGCTGACCGCCCATCCTGAGTGGGTTCCGCAGCTGGTGAACTTCCTCTACAGTCTTGATATCACCGATATCCGAGATATCCGTGTCAGAGACGATAGATTGATCTTCGTCCACACCAACGTCACCCAGCACTTCGCCGAGGTCTTCAACCTTGAGAGCCTCTCGCTGCGACGGCTGTGCTTGATCGGTGTAGCCTTTTTCGAGAGCTTTATTACGCAGAAGACCTTGGTCATCGATGACTTTGGTATGCTGCTTCACCCCTATGTATTGACCCACATCGTCGAGATCTTCGAGGCGTGTAACAGTGAGACCGGCAGCCAGATGCTGGTGGTCGACTGTAACCCAAGCCTCCTAGAGCCGGGCCTCTTACGCCGTGATGGTGTCTACTTCGCAGAGAAGGATAGCGACAGCGCAACGATCTATACCAGCTTGGCGAACTTCCGCTACTCAAAGGCGCGGGATAGGACCCAGGTTCAGTACATGGCAGGAGCGTTCGGATCGCTTCCGATCCTCTCCGAGTTTAATTTCACCCCGAGCGCTAAGGAGGAGTAACGATGGCACGCAAAAGAATATCCCAGAAACCCAAAGAGACAATTTTAGTGGTGACCGCCACTGAAGCTGAGGCGCTCTACTTTTCACAGATGCGAAAGGATTGTCGCTACTCCAATATGACGGTCGAATGGCAGGAGGATTTTAGAAATTTCCACCACCTGATCGGCGTTGTTGCACGAAAGCGGACCGCTGGTAACTTTACCAGTGCATGGCTTGTCTTCGGTCTTACAGACCTTGGCTTGACCGTCGCCGATGTGCAGAGTGAGATGGAGTACGCTGAACGCCGAAAGGTCAAGCTCGGTTGGAACAACCCCTCGCTGCCCCTTTGGTATCTCTTGCATACCCAGGTGCCCAGAGGGTTTGTCGCTGATCCGAACGCGATCTCAGCAGCCCTCAGAAAGACCTTCCCGACCTTCAGCGATGATGCTGCCTACCTCCTTGCAGATGGCAATGACCTGCACCTTCGCCTCTACTCAGGCAAGTCTACCGCAGTGGTCAACGCAGCACGCTATGAGGAGAATGTGGGAAACACCCTCGGTATGCGGACCTCCAATATGACCGCCTTGCTCAACGATATCACCGATATCTGTGGGCTTGCGAACCTCTCGCAGACCCAGCAGGAGCTGGGGCTCAAGAGGAAGTCGGGTAGGCTGTGAGCGCAATTTTGGTAGTGGTCTACCTCTTTGCTTTTGCCTTGGGGATGATGACGCTGGCCTTGGCCATCGTCTACCGCATCGCCCGTAAGCAACGGTGGATCACCCACTTTATCGTCTGTCATGCATCCCTTTTGGGGTGCATGATGCTCTTGGCCCTCCAAGGGCTCTCAAGTCTCGTCTTTACCGGCCTTGTAGTCACGGTGATCGACTATACCATCAGTGCTGTGGTGCTTGCAGCGATGACCTTTCTCATCGTTTTTGTGCCCTTCTTCACCACGATGGTTATCGCCTACCCGTGGCGTAAGCCCTATACCTTGCTCTTCTACGCCTTGGCGGCGTGTTATCTCGCCCTCGGCATCCTTCGAGTGCTCTTTCGACTCCCTATCTTCACCGCAGGTATGGTGACGATTTTCACCTTTGTCGTCGGATTCTCCCTCTCGATCGTGATGCGGAATGTCAACTCCATCGAGCACAAGACCGCACGCACTTCAGCCCTCGTCATCCTGATTGTCAGCGCCTCGATGGTACCGGCGATCCTGCTCGCTCTCTTCATCCCTGCGCTGCAGCCGATGCTTTTGGGGATCTACTTCATCGCTCTGTCGATCACGGTGATGACCTTCCTCTATATGGAGTTTGCTCGAATCAGCCGTATCGCTGCTATTGAGCCGAAGGAGTTACGGCTAGCGGATGTGGCTGAGTGGGGGATCACCGAACGGGAGTTCGACATCATCCGCTTGATCAGCGATGGACTGACCAACAAGGAGATGGCAGCAGAGCTGGGCATCAGTGCCAACACCGTCAACAACCATGTGGCTAATATCTTCTCCAAGACCCAGGTACGCAGCCGCATCGACCTCTTAAACCTCTTAAAACAGAACTGGTAGGAGGGGCTATGCAGATTACCTATGCAGTACCCTCGTTTACTGACAAGCTCTATCAGGATCAGAGCTCTGTGCGCAAGTGCGCCCGAGCTTGGGCGATGCTCCACCCACAGCGACCGAAGAAAGTGGCGCTCTTGCTCCACGGTTACGCCGGCTATCCCGGGGAGCTGATCCGTCCTGGCATCGACCTCTATCAAGCAGGCTGGGATGTCTATACCCCACGCCTTCCCGGCCATGGGACCAGCGGCGAAGATTTTTTGCAAAGCAGAGGCAGCGACTGGCTTGGCACGTTTGATGCGGCGTATCGCTATCTCTTAGAAGCGGGGTACCAGGAGATCTCCCTCGTCGGTCACTCGATGGGCACGCTCATGGCGATCATCCTCGCCTCCCGCTATAGCGTGGATCGGATCGCCTTGGTCGCCCCAGCTCTTATCATCCCCAGCCTCCCAGGCAGGCAGCTGCGCTTCCTCCGTCACTTTGTACAAAAAAAGCATGTCGGCTGGCAGGCAGATCCTGCCTACCGCTTCCTCTACGAAGGGGATGCGGATGATGATGCCTACCTCGGAGAGCACTACTGGTCGTATATCTATCCAAAGCAGCTCTGGGAGCTGGAGAAGCTGAGAAGACTGGCGACCTCGCTGGTGGAACACCTGGAGGCGGACACCCTCACTATCACCGGTGGCAAGGATACGATCGTCGATGAAGCGGGAGCTCTTTTGGTTGCAAGCAAGCAAGCAGGGGAGAATAGACATCTGCACATTCCGCTCGGCGGTCACTACCTGCTCTACGACAAAGACCAAGCGAGCCAGGATGCGACAATCGAGGCGATTGTTGCGTGGCTAGAGCGCACCTAACTGCCGAATTCTACACAGGATAGAACCTCTGACCTCTGTTGCTATAATCTGATATTTACGGTACAACAGTAGAGTGAAAGGAGTCTCGTATATGACGACACGTGTACGCTATGCTCCCTCACCGACCGGCTTACAGCACATCGGAGGGGTGAGGACAGCTTTGTTTAATTATTTCTTTGCCCGCTCTCAGGGGGGCAAGTTTATTCTTCGAATCGAAGATACCGACCAAGAGCGCTCCAGCGAAGAGGCCCTCAGTGACCTCTATGAGACCTTAGAGTGGCTGGGAATCCCCTGGGATGAAGGGCCGATCGTCGGCGGCCCGAACGGACCCTATGTGCAAAGTGAGCGCTTTGCCCTCTATAAAGAGCGTGCCGAGCAGCTGGTCGCTGATAAAAAGGCATACTACTGCTACTGCAGTGCCGAACGCCTTGCGGCGGTGCGCGAAGAGCAGCAGCGGACCAAAAGCGAGCTCCAAGGCTACGATCGACACTGTCGAAACCTCAGCAGCGAAGAGCGAGCGGCGTATGAGAAAGAGGGGATTGTCCCGGTGATCCGGTTGAAGGTCCCCACCGAGGGTAAGACAACCTTCCACGATATTCTGATGGGCGATATCACCCGAAAGAACCGGGATGTCAGCCCAGATCCGGTGCTCCTCAAAAGCGATGGATTTCCCACCTACCACCTAGCTAACGTGATCGATGACCATATGATGGAGATCACCCATATCATGCGCGCCCAGGAATGGATCCCCTCCGGACCGCTGCATATCATCCTCTATGATGCCTTTGGCTGGGAGCCACCTGCCTACTGTCACCTGCCGATGGTGATGGGTAAAGATGGACAGAAACTCTCCAAGCGCCACGGTTCAACGGCGGTACGGGACTTCCGAGCAGAAGGGTACCTGCCTGAGGCACTCTTGAACTACGTCTCCTTGGTAGGCTGGTCCTACGATGATAAGCGAGAGTTCTTCACCAAGGAGGAGCTGGAAGAGCTCTTCTCACT
>DASRNL010000164.1:0-3090 GCA_035647415.1 Sphaerochaeta sp.
GACAAAGAGGGAACGATAGAAGACCCCACGGCGCAAGATCGAAAGAAGGTTTAGCAAGGAGACCAGCGCCTGGAAGGCTAGGATCGTCGCCAAGAGATAGAGCAACACCTTGAAGCTGATCTGCAAGGTGGTCAACGGCGCGATGATGGCAAAGAGGCCGAAGAGAACTGAGAGGATCGACCGTACCACCGTAGCTCTATGAAAGAAGGGTGCAAGCGCATAGGAGGTCAAAGAGAAGAGCTGCATTATCCCAGAGAGGAGCACAAAGAAGCCGATAATTGCGATGAAAACATGCAAAAACGATTCGTTCTGAAAGAGAAAAAAGAGGCCCAACAGCGCAATCAACACCCCGATTATAATCGTCAGCACCCAGTTTTTAGCAAAGGATCTTTTTTTCATATGCCCTCCTGGTACCGCTATGCAGTTCCATTCTTTTGTTCTATGGTACAGAGAAGCAGGGCATGAGTAAAGGAAGATGTATATGTATCGCTATCTTTTCTTTGATGCAGATGGAACACTCTTTGACTTTCTGCAAGCAGAACGAAACGCAATGATTGCCATGGGAAAGACCCTTGGTTTGGCTATCGGAGAGCGGGAGCTCTCCCTCTACTCCGCGGCGAACCTCGCAGCGTGGCGCCGCTTTGAACGAGGAGAGCTCGGCTTTGAGGAGCTGAAGATCTCTCGCTTCGAAGCTTTCAGCACCAGTAGCGGGCTTGCGTTGAACCCCGCTGAGGCGAGTGAGCACTATGAGGCTGCGCTCGCCGGTGAGGGGATCCTCTACCCTGAGAGTGTGGCGATACTCCAAACGCTGATCGCACGCGGATACACCCTCTATCTGGCTACCAATGGTCTTGCAGCGGTGCAGCGGGGTCGCATCAAAGCGGCGGGAATCGGCCAGTATTTTACAGATATCTTCATCAGCGAAGAGATGGGAACGAAGAAGCCGGATACCGAGTTCTTTACGATGATACTCCGGCGAGCGGGTATCAGCGAAGAGAAAGAAGCGTGCTTGATGATCGGCGATACGCTGGGCAGCGATATCGCAGGGGGGATTGCCAGCGGCATCGACACCCTATGGATCAATACAGATCAGAGCAGCAGCGGGGCGCTGAAGCCCACCTACACAATCACCCTCCTCGGTGAGATGCTCGACCTTTTGCCGCCCTTAGCGGACCGCGTAGAGCTCGACCTCTAGAACCAAGAGCGTATTGGGCTCCACCAGCTGGTTGCCCTCCTTGCCCCAGGCAAGTGAGGGATGGATCCAGAAGCGGTAGTGCCCTCCCTCCTGCATCAACAGCACCCCCTCCAAAAACCCTTGGACTCCGATATCTGCAAGACGGAAGATCGCACGCCCCTCTCGGTCGTAGGAGCTGTCGATCAGCCGTCCATTGACCAAAAAGAGCCGATAATCGATCTCGACGATACTTTCGGCGGTGGGTGTTGTGCCGCTACCTATCTCGATTACTTCATACTGTAAGCCGCTGCCGGTGCTCGCTATCCCCTCGTTACGTGCATTGTGTTCTAGGTAGATCTCGGCATCGGCTAGGTTTGCCGCTGCCAGCGCTTCGACCTCCTGCTGGGCGATCTGCAGGAGCTGGATTTGCACCTCATTGATGGTACGAGTCATCTCATCGTGGGAGAAGAATCCATTGCCGTGGGCAGCATCGAAGGCTCCTCGGGCGAAGTAGTGAACATCAAGGTCATCAAACCCCTCTTGATAGAGCAAGGTGTTGTAGAGCAAATACCCATAGGTGTAGCTGAAACGCTCGGTGAGGGTCTCAGGGCGTTCAAGATCGAGGATAGAGTCCTTCTCTAGGACGATCGGGGGGGAGGGTTCCTGGATTATTTGCACTTCAGCAGGGAGAATGGCGGGAACAATCTCAGCAGCTTTGCTGCAACCGAGGGTGAACACTAATACAACACATGGCACTAGGCGTAATAGCAAACGGTTGGTCACTATCTCTGATCCTCATTGAAGTAATCTCTATTAAACAACACTAACGACAGCGGCAGCTCACCCCATAGCAACCACTGTCAGAAGAGATCATCAATAAAAACTGTACCGCACTATTGGCCCGAAATCTAGTAAAACCATCCTTCCTAGCGATTTCTAGCGAGAAAAACGCTATTTCCGCGCATATCGACCGCTACTATCGCCGGGAAATCCTTCACGGTCAGTTCGATAAGCGCCTCAGGACCGAGCTCGCCGAAGGCGATCTCACGCACCGCTGTTACAGTGTTGCCATAGAGCGCTCCACAGCCTCCATAGGCTTGGAGGTAGAGAGCTCCGTGGGTGGCGATCGAAGAGATGACCGCCTCGGAGCGGGGGCCTTTGCCAACCATCACCCGCAGCCCCGCTTCGATGAGAGCGGGGGTGAAGGGATCCATCCGAGCGCTGGTAGTCGGACCGCAGGAGCCGATTACCCGCCCCGCTGGAGCTGGCGAAGGTCCCATATAGAAGATCGTCGCTGTCGACAGGTCGATCGGCAACTCCTCCCCCCTCTCTAGCTGCCCAACGAGCAGCTGGTGGACCTGGTCACGTCCTACATAGAGGGTCCCGGAGAGCAGCACCCGATCAAAAGCCTCGAGTGTGGCGATAGTTTCGCTGGAAAGCGGTAGCTGGAGCTTATGCATCAGCGGCCTCCTGATGAACAATGGTTGCCTTCCGGTCCGCCCAACAGTTGATCGAGACCGCCAAAGGCATGCCGGCGATATGGGTAGGTTCATACTCCACTGCCACCGCCAAAGCGGTGATGGAGCCACCGAGGCCTCCGCTACCGATCTGTAGGCTTTGTACCCGCTCTAAAATCTGTTCTTCCAGCTCGCGGTACCTCACCTCTGGATGGCCGACGCGCACATCACGAAAGAGCGCCCGCTTGCTCAGGTACGCTGCACGGTCCATCGTACCTCCGAGCCCCACCCCGATGAAGATCGGAGGACAGGGTTTCCCCCCAGCGAGGCTGACGATTTCGGCGACTGCTTCGATCACCGTGTCGCTGCCTGCGGTGGGGTTGAGCATCCGCACCGAGGAGCAGTTCTCACTGCCAAAGCCCTTTAAGAGGACCCGGATGGCGATGTCACCATCCGGGT
>DASRNL010000165.1:0-5870 GCA_035647415.1 Sphaerochaeta sp.
GGACCAGGGGGTGCAGGTAACCACCCTGCGCTTCAGCGAGTATCCCACCGCCGCTGATCTGGTGGCCGCTCTCAACACCCACAGTGGTATCACCGCCACCGCCGTCGATGGCTCGCTGCCCTCCAGTGCGCTGCTCTCCGGCTACGGCTTCCCCGCCACCTTGAGCGAGGAGGCGGTCCAGTTGAACTTCCAAGGCAGCAGCCGTGTTGCGATCGAAGAGGTCCGTAAGGCCATCGACGTGATCGGCAATGCCAAGGTACAGACCGTCGGTAGCGATGATAGCTCCACCTTCCAGGTACGCTTTGGTATCAAGGATGGGGCAACCCAAGCCTCGATGGAAGCAGAGGTCAAAGAAGCCCTAGCGGCACACTTTGGCGCCGGGAACGTAGTGGTCCTGCAGAGCGATTATATCGGACCGAAGTTCAGCAAATCCCTGATCAGCAGTTCGGTTCTTGCGATCGCTGTGGCGATGGTGCTGATCCTCGGCTACGTCTGGATCCGCTTCCGCTTCGCCTATGCGGTCTCCTCGTTGGTCGCCCTAGTACACGACGTCTTGGCGATGCTGACGATGATCACGCTGTTGCGCCTTGAGTTCTCCAGCACCACCATCGCAGCGCTTTTGACGACGATCGGATACTCACTGAACAACACCATCGTTATCTTCGACCGCGTTCGTGAGAACGTGACCTTGAACAAGAGTGCCCCCTTGGCGGTGCAGATCGACAAGAGTGTCACCCAGTCGGTCAGCCGAACTGTCATGGCGGCGGTTACTACGCTCTTGGCGATCGTCCCCTTGGCGATCTTCGCAAGCGGAGATATCCGTCTCTTTGCGGTCAATATGATCTTTGGTCTGTTCTTTGGAACCTACTCTTCGAACTTCCTCGCCCCTGCGCTGCTCTACTGGATCAGCGAAGCACAGGACCGAAAGAAGAGCCAATAACAACCGGCTACTGAACGATTATGCGCTGCTACAGGCTTCCCCTCTAGCAGCGTTTTTGTATACTAGAGCTATGGAGATACGACTTGCAACAACGATGGGCTTCTGCCGGGGGGTCTCCCGAGCAGTGAAGATGGCCACCGAAGCCCTTGCCATAGGCAAAAAGGAGCACACACCCGTCTACGCCCTCGGTCCGCTTATCCACAACCCACAGACAATCGAGCAGTTCGCTCGTGATGGCTTGATCCTCATCGATGAGCCGGAGGAGGTCCCTCCAGGGACGGTGATCCTCCGCGCCCATGGTATCTCCGACACGCTGCGTGAGCGTATCAGAGGAGCAGGGCATCAGATCGTCGATGCGACCTGCCCGGTGGTCACCCGGAACCTTTCACAGATCGCCCGCTACAGCACCACCCACCACGTGCTGATCGTCGGCCACGAAGGCCATCCGGAGACGATGGCGATGCAGGGGGTGCACACCGAGGATGGAACTCTTGTTCCCACCCGCCTTATCACCGACGTTGCATCAGTTGGTGCCTTAGCAGGTGGGGCAGCATATGCGGTCTTCGTCCAGACGACCTACGCCCAAAAGCCATGGCAGGCGATCCAAGAACAGCTCTCAGAGCAAGCACGGATGCAGGGGGCAGAGCTGCTCTTTGCCAGTGCAATCTGCGTTAGCAGCCAACATAGGAGAACCGCTCTCTTAGCCCTCAGCGAGGTCTGTGATGGGATCATCATCATCGGGGGGAAAGAGAGCGCCAACACCCGAGCTCTCTACGAGCTTGCCCGCTCTACCGGGGTGAAGGCGTGGCATATCGAAGGAGCAAAAGAAGTGGACGAAGTGATGCGCCACTGTGCTATACTGGGCATCACCGCAGGGGCGTCGACCCCCGACTCGGTCGTCCAAGCAGTGGTCGATGCCCTGAGATTGAGGTAGAGATGAAGAGTCAGAAACACGAAGTACCAATCCCCACCATCAAACGACTGCCCTCGTACCTACGCCTCTTGCAGGGGTACCAAGCAGAAGGGATGGAGATGGTCTCAGCGACGAAGCTCGCCGCCGAGCTTGGCTTAAAGTCGATCCAAGTGCGCAAGGATATCTCCTGCACCGGCATCGAGGGCAAACCGAAGGTAGGCTTTCCCGTCTCCGCCCTCATCGATGCGATCGTCTCCACCCTCGGCTGGGATAATGCCACCGATGCTATTTTAGTCGGAGTAGGGCACCTCGGCTCGGCGCTCTTGCGCTACGAGGGGTTCGCCAACTATGGGCTGCGGATCGTCGCAGCCTTTGACAGCGATACCGAGAAGACCGAACGAAGTATCGCTTCGGTTCCTGTCTACCCGATGGAGCACCTCCAAGAGTTCCTCCTCGAACATCATGTAAATATTGCGGTTCTGACCGTCCCCGCTGAAGCGGCCCAAGCGGTAGCCGAAGAGCTGGTCTCCTTGGGAATCACCGCCCTGTGGAACTTCGCCCCCAAAGATTTGAAGCTCGACAGTTCGACAGTGGTGCAGCGCACCGACTTGGCAACGAGCTTTGCCGTGCTCTCCGCTCAGGTGAAGCAACGCCTGCTCACCAAGCAAAGGCCCTGCTGTGAGGAGCCGTGGTGAGTTTGCTCGATCAAGTTGCGGCCCTCATCGGCGATACCACCTCCGGTGAGCTCGCTCGGTTTGGAGCCCTGGCTAATGTGACTGCCTTGCTCTACGAACAGTTCGACGATATCAACTGGGTGGGCTTCTACCTCACCGATGAAAGTGGAGAGCTTCTCCGTCTTGGCCCCTTCCAAGGGAGGGTCGCCTGCACTGAAATTCCCTTTACCCGTGGGGTCTGTGGGACGGCGGCACGCACCAAAGAGAGCGTGCGGGTCGCCGACGTCTCTACCTTCGCCGACCACATCGTCTGCGATAGTGCAAGCCGCAGCGAACTGGTTATTCCGTTGATTACTGCTGATGGGACGGTGGTAGGGGTCTTGGACCTGGACAGCCCACGCCTTGGGCGCTTTAGTAGCGCCGACCAAGAGGCGCTTGAGGCGGTCGTCGATCTGCTAGTGCAGAGACTTTGGTCTTGACTAAAGAGGTAAATAGGCGCATATTTTGCCCAAGGCTATGAGGAAGACGAGTAGGTGCGACCGGCTTCACAGAGAGGATCTCCTAGGTTGAGAGAGATCTGACTGCCGAGCAGTGAAAACCCCTTCTGAGCCGCATACCGAACGAGAGTCCAGTAGGCTATGCCGCCCCTTGAGCGAGATCAAGAGAATGAGAGCCTGTGCTGGCGCCTAAGAGTCAGCAGAGGAAGCAAGGTGGAACCGCGGAGATGAGAGCCCTCATGTCTTCGTCCTTGCCGGGAAACCGGAGGCGAAGTCGTGATGGTTCTTTTTTATTAAGGAGAATATATGGCAACTGCAGAACGAGGAGAGCTCCTCTCAAAGATACGACACTCGATGGCACACATCATGGCCGAAGCGGTGCTTCAGATGTTCCCCAGCGCACAGATCGCGATCGGACCGGCGATCGAGAATGGATTCTACTATGACTTTGAGCTGCCGAGGCAGCTGGTCAACGATGACCTGGCAGAGATCACCGAGCGGATGCAGGCGATCATCGCCCAGGATCTGGTCTTTGAGCGCACCGTCGTCTCCCGAGAAGAGGCACGCAAGCTCTTCTCTGATCAGGTCTACAAGCTCGAACTCCTTGAAGGGATCGAGGAGGATGAAGAGGTCTCGCTCTACAGCGTAGGCGCCTTCATCGACCTCTGTCGCGGACCACACGTGGAGACGACCCGAGAGCTACGCAACGTCGGCTTTCAGCTGATGAGTATCGCAGGGGCGTACTGGCGAGGCAAAGAGACCAACCCGATGCTCACTCGAATCTACGGCACCGCCTGGGAGAACCGTAAGGAGCTGCGCCTCTACCTCGAGCGCCTCGCAGATATCGAGAAGCGGGACCACCGCCGACTCGGCAAGGAGCTGGATCTCTTCAGCCTCCATGAGGAAGCAGGCCCGGGCCTGGTCTACTGGCACCCCAAGGGGGCGAGGATCCGCCAGCAGATCGAGGACTTCTGGAGAGAGGAGCATTACAAGAGCGGGTATGAGATGATCTACACCCCGCACGTCGGGCGCTCCTCGCTCTGGGAGAAGAGTGGACACCTGGGCTTCTACGAAGAGGGGATGTATCCACCGATGGAGATGGACAAGAGCGACTACTACATCAAGCCGATGAACTGTCCCTTCCATATCATGATCTATAAGAACAGCCTGCACTCCTACCGGGAGCTGCCCTTCCGCTGGGCGGAGCTGGGCACCGTCTACCGCTACGAGAAGGCAGGGGCGCTGCATGGGCTTTTGCGGGTGCGAGGCTTCACCCAGGATGATGCTCACCTCTTTGTCACCCCCGAGCAGATGAACGATGAGATCCTCGAGGTTCTGCGCTTCAGCCTTTCGATGCTGCGCGCCTTCGGTTTTGAGGAGATCAACGCCTACCTCTCCACCAAGCCTGAGCAGGCAGTCGGTGAGGATGAGCGGTGGGATGCTGCTATCGAAGCGCTGCGCAAGGCGATCGAGACCGAGGGTCTACCCTATGAGGTGGACGAGGGTGGCGGAGCCTTCTACGGCCCGAAGATCGACCTGAAGATCAAGGATGCGATCGGGCGTGAGTGGCAGCTCTCCACCGTGCAGTTTGACTTCAATATGCCTGAACGCTTTGACCTTACCTTCGTAGACCGCGATGGGCAGGAGAAGCGCCCCTACATGATCCACCGAGCACTGCTCGGGTCTCTGGAGCGTTTCTTCGGTGTCTTGATCGAGCACTACGGTGGGGCCTTCCCACCCTGGCTCGCTCCAGTACAGGCGAAGGTGATCCCTGTCGGCGAGAACTTCTTCCCCTACGCCAAGGAGCTGGAAGCTAGGCTGCGCAAGGCGGGCCTTCGCGTTGAGGCGGACCTCAGCGATGATCGGATGAACGCCAAGATCCGCAACGCCAACAAGGAGAAGATCCCCTATATTCTGATTATAGGTGAGCGGGAGGCTGAGAGCGATCAGGTTTCAGTGCGCTACCGCGGAGGCAAGCAGGCCAACGGGGTTGCAACCGATGCCTTTATCGCCGAAGTCCTCGAAAAGGTCGCTAAGAAGGAGCAGCTATGAATATTGCAAACAAACTGACGGTAAGCCGTCTGGTGATGGCCCCGCTCTTCTTTATCGCCTTCCATCTGCCGGCGTGGGTGGGACCGAAGACAGCGGCCCTCTCGACGATTCTCATCATCATCCTCTGGGTTCTCACCGAGCTCACCGATGTGCTCGATGGCCAGCTTGCCCGTAGGCGGAATATGGTCACCGACCTAGGGAAGGTGATGGATCCTTTCGCCGATACGATCAGCCGAGTCACCTACTTCGTCTGCTTTGTCTCGGCGGGGATGATGCCGATCTGGGCCTTCGTCCTGATCATCTGGCGGGAGCTTTCCATCCTCTTTGTCCGCATGCTTATGATGGGTAGCGGGCTCGCCGTCCCTGCTAATATCTGGGGCAAGAGCAAGGCGGTCCTCTATGCGATCAGCGGAGGGCTCGGAATCCTCTATATCGCCCTAGGAACTTGGGCGAGCTCTTCAGCAGCATTGGCAGTCGTAGGAAAGACCCTGACGCCGATCTTTGGCTTGAGCGCCTTAGCGAGCGTCATCTCCTTTTTGATCTACGTGAAAGCGGCGATCCAAAGCGGAGCGCTCGCTTCGATGAGCAAGTAAGCGTATGAAGGATCTATCTGCCTTAACAGCACAAGAAGCGAAAGCGGTAACCTTTCTCCTCACCGATGTCGATGATACCATCACCAGCGATGGGGAGCTTCGGCCGGTGGCTCTCGCAGCCCTTTATCGGCTGCGCGAGGCGGGGATCCGTACGATCCTCATCACCGGCGGATCCGCCGGGTGGGGGGATATCTACCTCAG
>DASRNL010000166.1:0-13283 GCA_035647415.1 Sphaerochaeta sp.
ACCCCAGGGATATTGTCCGAACTGTCTCCGACCAAGGCGAGGTAATCGACGACCTGATCAGCGCGCACGCCAAACTCCTCAACGACCTCCGCTTCTCCCATCAAGCGATAGAAGTTCTCACCTCGGCGAGCGGGGCGCAGCGCTTTGGTCGAGGAGTCCACTAGCTGCAAAAGGTCCTTATCCCCGGTGAACATCACCGCCTCTAAACCGTGGCGTGCTGCCTCCTCGGTGAGGGTGGCGATCACATCGTCGGCTTCAAAGCCTTCGCGTTCGATCGTCGGTACCCGCAATGCTTTGAGAATATTCTGGATGATCGGCACCTGGCTGTGCAGCTCCTCAGGGGCTGCATCCCGGTTGGCCTTATATGCTGGGTAGAGTTCATCTCGGAAGGTGGGCCCGATGGTATCCATCGCCACCACGAGGTAGTGAGCTTCATACTCGCGGATCAGCTTCAAGAGGGTGGAGAAGAAGCCGTAGACAGCAGAGATATTGTTGCCCTGTGCGTCGCGGATCGGGTTGTTAAAAAAGCCGAAGAAGGAGCGATAGATGAGGCCGTAGCCGTCGATAATATAGAGCTGCTTCTTGTCGGTAGTTGGGGTACTCATAAAAACTCCTCTACAGTGAGTTGCAAAGAATCGTAGGCGACGCGAAAGGAGGCGGGTAAGCTCTCCTCAAGCTCCTGGTGGTCAAGGTGATGGCTGAGGTGGGTGAAGTAGACCGCTTTCGGGGCAAGGAGTTTGCCCAAGGCGGTCGCCTCAAAGACCGAGTAGTGGTTCGGATGTGGCCAGTTGCGCAGCGCCCCTACGACCAAGAGCGTCAGATCCTCCAAGAGAGCGAGGCTCTCTGGGGGGACTTCACTGCAATCGGTCAGATACGCTACATCGTCTATACGGTAGCCGTAGATCGTCTGCTTCCCATGCAGAACAGGCACTGCGGTGACAGTAAAGGGGCCGATCTGCTCAGCGACCCCCGGTGCAAGGAGGTGCATATCGAGGTGAGGGATCCCCCCTTTGGTGCTGTGTATCGTATAGGAGAAGCGGTGTTCGATGGTGTGTTGAACCGCTTGGTTGCCGTAGACAGGTAGCTTGCGGTCGTTGCAGAAGACCCGCAGATCATCGATCCCATTGAAGTGATCGGCGTGGTCGTGGGTATAGAGCAACGCATCGAGGGTGCTAAGGTTTTCCCTGAGCGCCTGCAGGCGAAACTCTGGGGTGGTATCGATGAGCAGCGTAAAGCCCTCCTTCTCAAGGAGGACACTGGACCGATAGCGCCGGTTTCGCTCATCGGTCGAGGTACAGACTGCACAACTGCAGCCGATGACCGGAATCCCGTGGCTGGTGCCGGTCCCTAAGAAGGTCAAAGTACTCATGGGAAGTTGGTTAACAAGGCGGAGACAAAGTGCTTAAAGGCGTCCCCCCCCTGCTCCCATGCGCGCTTAGCTTCCCGTTGTCCCTCGCTGCTACTGAGGTGTCGAATCAGGTACCACGGATTCTCTTGGGTATACCCCTGCGATTGTGCCTCTTTGAATACAGCGCTATTGATTGAGCCTTCACGCATCGAGAAGGCGACATCAAAGTAGTGTAACGACATACTCGGTACAAAGAAGTAGATGATAAAAAAGCTGACGAGAGCCACCAAAAGTGCTGCCAGCGTTGTACGAATAAATCCTCTCTCTTTCATGCCAACTCCTACTTGCTACTCTACCATACTTACCCTCGACAGAAAAGAAGCGAGGCCCGGTTCCCCGAGCCTCGTACACTTATAATAGGGGTAATCAGAAGAAGGAGTAGTAGACTCCAACACCAAATCGTCCCTTCTCCCACTCAGCGCTGAAGAGATCTTTCACCTCATCGTATTTCTCGAAGGTGTACACAGTGTCGACTGTATAGCTTACTCCCAACGAGATCTTGCCGAGTCTAAAGTCGACGTTCGCCTTCACCGCTACCGGGCTCTTCAAGAACGCATCACCGAAGTTATCCCACGGCTGAATTGTATCAGCATCATCGAGGACATACGCACCTCCATCGCCTACAAAGACGCGGAAGCGCGGCCCCATGCCGATCCCTAAACGCATAAACAAGAGATCGAAGGCGAGGCCTGCGGTGGTGAGGGTGGAGATCTCAGTATAGGTATCACTGCCATCGACATACTGCCCGAAGGTTGCCCCGAGGCCGAGCTCCGCCATAAAGAGCTTCAAGCGCAAATCAGCACCGAAGGTATAGTTGTCAAGTTCAGTGAAAAGTGAGCCGAGATCAGCGCCATCGTCGGTCAACTCAGAAAAATCAGGAAGAAACTGTGCCTGGGCACCAAGGCGTAAATCGACCGCCTTCGCCCCTATGGTGCTGGTAAGGAGCACCCCAAAAATCAAGAGAAAAACAAGACCCTTATTTCGCATTTTTTATACTCCTTTTGGACATAGTAGATTTATTGTCTAAACGTTAAAACATTCTCAATGAGAGTACAAGAGAGAGAGCCCCGCTTTCGGTGTTAAAGATATCCCACCATGCATTTTCACCAAAGACAGTATGCAGTGAAGCTTTGGAAGCGCTGAGGTAGCGCAGCCTGAGGCCGATCGGTCCGAGCTCTGATGCGAGGCCGGCATGGAGATAGATCGGGCTTCGCCACAATGCGTCGCCGAAGGGTATCTCGTTGGCAGCAGCCTGCTGCCCGTCAGCGAGGACATAGTAGGAAGCAGGTGCATCGGAGCTAGCGGGGATATAGGTGGCCCCTACCCCTGCTCCGAGTTCAAGGCTAAAGAATGAGCCGATGACCGGCAGGCTGAGGGTGCCCATTCCGACCATCAGCACCCCTTGTCCACCATTATCACACTGTACGGGGAATACTAGGGCATTGGCCTGCAGAATCCAAAAGCGTGCACTGAGCTCTCCGTGAAAGCGCCAATTGTCTGCATCCTGGATACTAGGGCCAAAAAAGCCTTCTTCATCGGGATAGTAGGCCGCACCGAAACCTAGGCTCACATTGAAGAGGTTTCTCGCACCGAGAGTAAATGGAATGCTACATACCAAAATCAACAGCAGAAGTAAAACTTTTTTTCGCATGGACAGGGTTACGCTCCTCATAGAATAGAACAACTGAAGGGGGGAAAAATTACAAATTACCGCTGTATTCTCTCCATAGTTACGAGGAAGGTGTTTTTTCGAGCGCTTCGAGCCAGATATGAGCACTGCTGTCGCTGCTCATCTGCAGTGAGGAGCGCGGCGAGAGACTGACCGATCCGATCTTCGGTCCATCGGGCATCGCTGAACGTTTGAACTGCTGGCTGAAGAATCGCCGGTAGAAGGTCTCTAGCCACTCGCGCAGCTGTGCTTCACTATACTGCTTTTTGAAGGTCGCCTGAGCAAGACGGAGAATCTTCTGCGGGGCGAAGTTCCACCTGAGGATATAGTAGAGGAAGAAGTCATGCACTTCGTAGGGGCCAAGGACATCCTCAGTCCGCTGGACAATCTCTTTATCGACCGAAGGCAGCAGCTCAGGGCTCACTGGGGTGGCTACGATATCCTGTAGCAGGGCGCTGAGCGCCGGGTCTTGGGCGATGGAGGCCTCATAGCTGACGAGCTCTCTGACCAAGGTCTTCGCCACCGAGGTGTTGACCGCATACATCGACATCTGATCCCCATTGTAGGTCGCCCAGCCGAGGGCGAGTTCACTCATATCCCCGGTGCCGATGACCAGCCCGTGGTGCTTGTTTGCCAGGTCCATGAGGATCTGGGTGCGCTCACGCGCCTGACTGTTCTCATAGGTAGCATCCGCTACCGATGGGTCATGTCCGATATCTCTGAAATGCAGCATCACCGCTTCGGTGATATCGATTGTTTCAAAGTGCACCTTGGTGAGCGCACCAAGCGCTTCGGCATTTTTTCGCGTCCGATCGCTGGTGCCCATCGCAGGCATCGAGATCGCACGGATCCCCGATCTATCCAAGCTAAGGCGCTCAAACGCCCTGAGACAGACCAACAGCGCCAGGGTCGAATCGAGACCTCCGGAGAGTCCGAGGAGCACCGTATTCAAACCGGTATGCTCCAGCCGCTTTGCTAAGGCGGTACTCTGGATCTCCAGAATCCGCTGCAACCGCTTCGCCCGATCGGCTCCTTCGGGGATGAAGGGGTGCGGGTTGAAGACGCGCCTTAAGGTCGTTTGCCGTACTTCGAGGCTAAAGGGGATGAGGGTATGGGCTCGGTTACAGGGGGCGATCTGGCGCCTCCTGCGCTCAAGAGCAAGACGCTCTAGGTCGATATCGGCGATGGTTAGCTCCCCCACGCTATCCTGAGCCTTGGCTAAGAAGCGTCCATTCTCGGTGATCATCGCATGGGGGGCATAGACGAAGTCGGTCGTCGACTCCCCTGCCCCACCACCACTGTAGAGGTAGGCACAGGAGAATTTAGCGCTCTGGTGGATGGCGAGCAGCTCTTGGTATTCGACCGTACCGACCAGCTCGTTGATCACCGCAGGGTTTGCAATTACCGATGCTCCGCCTACGGTGAGGCGGGAGCTCGGCGCTGTTACATGGTAGAGGTCGGTGCCGACCTCACAGCCGAGGACCAACGAAGGATAGGAGGTGCAGCTGAAGAGGAGGTTGGTGCCAAAGCACGTCTCTTGGCCGGCGATCGTCACGGTGGTGCTCTGCTGGGCCTGTGGCTGGACGAACCAGCGTCGCTGGTCGATCCCGCAGGGGGAGAGCAGATGCTCCTTGGGGACAATACCGAGCAGTTTGCCGCTTTGGATCACTGCTGCACAGTTGTAGAGCGCCCCACAGACCACCAAGGGCGATCCGAGGATCACTAGCAGGTCATGCGATTGTGTCGCTTCGATGATGCGCTCTAGCGCGACCAAGGCGGAGCGCTGCAGCTGTTCTTGGAAGAAGAGGTCGCCACAGCTGAGACCGGTGGTCACCAGCTCAGGGAGTACCAAGATGCGTACATCCGCCTTTACAGCGTTTTCGATCAAGCGCAAGATATGCGCTGTATTCTTTTGAGTATCGGCGACAGTCACCTCAGGTGCTGCTACTGCTACGGTGATAAATCCATCTCTCATGCGCTGCTCCTCACCTCTATTATGGAGCAATACCCTACAATTGCAAGACAGAGGATGAGAAATTGCTCGCCGCTGTAGCGATGATTTGCCTAAGTTCATCGCTACCGTAGGTTGTGGCTTCTAGGAGGTGCCCCGTTCAAGCACCACCACGCTCTCGGTGTGGAAGGTCTGCGGATAGAGGTCAAAGAGCTTCAGTGAAGCCACCCGGTAGCCGAGCTTTCCAAAGCGCTGCACATCCCGGCTGAGGGTCACCGCATCACAGTTGACGTAGATGATCCGCTCTGGCTCCCAGGAGGCGATCAGCGGCACCAAGGGCGCAGCAAGGCCGACCCGCGGTGGATCAACGATCACCGTATCGACTCCCTCGTTCTGCTTTTTAGCCCACTCTTCTGCAGCATCGCTATAGAAGCGAGCTGTTGGAGCGTTCGTTTTGGCAAAATGCAAGCAGCGGCGATCTCGCTCCACCGCAGTGACCGCCCTCCCGTTTCTGGCGACAAAGGCGGCGAAGGTTCCCACCCCGCTGTAGAGGTCCATCACTCGCTTCCCGAGCACCTGAGCTGCGACGTAGGTGCCTAGCTCCTCCAGTAGCAGGAGGTTGGACTGGAAGAAGACCTGTGCATTGATGCTAAAGGGGTGCTCTCCGACCCGTGCGATGATCGTTTGATCCAAGAGCACCGCACCCTCTTCGGTTCCGAAAGCAGGAATTTCTGCCAGCCCTCCTGTGACTCGGTTGGCAAAGAGTTGGGTACGCGCAGCGCTATAGAGGGCGGTGGTATCCGCTAAGAGGGTATCGAGGGAGCTGATCAGCACCGGACAGTGGGAGATCGGCACCAAGGTATTGCTCCCTCGTTTGAGAAAGCCAGCCTCCTTGGACCCAAGGCTGACGAAAAAGCGTACCCGAGAGCGGTACTCCCACGCCTTGGGGCTGAGCGCCTGCGCCTCTAGGCGGTAGGAACCAGGATCGACCTCTCCGATACGCTGCAGCGCTTCGATGACAATAGCTTCCTTTAATGCTGCTTGATAGGAGTGTTCTGTATACTGAAAGTCACACCCCCCACAGACCCCCCAATGAGGACATGGTGGGTCTATACGCTTGGGGTGGGGGCTGAGAATACGCTCTGTTGTTGCCAGGGTGTAGGAGGCGTGGTGTTTTTCCACCCTCGCCTCCACCACCTCGGTAGGCAACGCGCCAGCGACGAGCACCCGTTTGCCCGCTGAATCATGAGCAAGGGCTCTTCCGCCGCTGATCAGCCGCTCAACGCGTACTTGCATCGACGATCTCATCGATATAGGAGTTGATCACCCCCATCGCGTCATCCCAGAACTTCTGATCCGCCAGATCGATGCCTGCGATCGCAGCGACATCCCGTACACTCTTCGATCCGCTTGCCGCTAGGATCTCCGTATAGGTGTCAAAGAAGGCTGGGCCTTCCTTTTGCGCTAGAGCAAAGAGGCCGAGGGCAAAGAGCAGTCCGAAGGCGTACGGATAGTTGTAGTAGGAGAAGCTCGGTCGATAGTAGTGGCTCTTGGCAGCCCACATATAGCGGTGGTAGATACCCAACCCATCACCGTAGGCGCGCTTCTGTGCATCCTCCATCAGGTCGCAGAACTGCTGGGCAGTCAGCTCCCCATCCTCACGCCTTGCATAGACCGCCGACTCAAAGTAGAAGCGGCTGAGGATATCGACACAGACCTGAGTGGAGTCCTGCAGAAAGTGCTCCACCAGGGTCACCCGCTCTTCGGCGCTGCTCTCTGCGAGGGCCCCTTGGAAGACCAGCTGTTCGCTGAAGATCGAAGCGGTCTCAGCGAGGGTCATCGGGTAGCTGTTCAGCAGCGCAGGCTTATCGAGGACCTGCGAGTCGTGCCAGGCGTGGCCGAGCTCGTGAGCGAGGGTGGAGACCCCACCGAAGGAGTCATCGAAGTTGGAGAGGATCCGACTCTGCTTGGCAAGGGGGAAGGAGGTGTCGTACGCTCCACCGACTTTGTTGGGTCGGCTGAAAGCATCGATCCACCCCGCTTTGAAGGCGTTGTCAGCGAAGGCTGCCATCTCGGGCGAGAAGGCACCGAACTGTTTGACGATGAAGGCGTGTGCCTCCTCGTAGGTCCACGCTTTTGCGCTCTCTCCCACTGGGGCAAAGAGATCGTAGAAGGCCAGCTCATCGATGCCGAGCAATCTCGCTTTGGCCTTCAGATAGTTCTGGAAGGCAGGCAGGTTGTCCTCGATCGCCTTGATCAGGGTGTTGAGGATCTCCTCATCGATTCGTGAGGAGGCCAGCGAGTCCGCTAAGGTGGACTCCCACTTGCGTCGCTTCGCTAGCGTCGAGGAGGTCCCGGTGACCCCATTTAGGGCAGCAGCAAAGGGGATCTCGTAGGAGGCAAAGAGTTTGATCTCTGTCTCATAGGCGCGGCGACGGATCTCTCGGTCGCTGTTGCTCGCCATATTGCGCAGCTCTACCACGCTCTTGGGTCCTTCATCGCCCCACTGGGCGCTGATCGCCGAGCCCATCGCCTGCTGCAGACGGCTGAAGGCATCGCCGCCGCTACGCAGCAGATCGCTGGCGAGGTCCTCGAGCTCAGGGCTCATCAGGTGTTCATGCTCTAAGAGCAGCTGCTCGAAGGGGTATGCGTAGGCAGCTAAGTCTGCTCCCTCGGCGCTGCGGGCTCTAACCTCTGTTACATTGGCAGCGAGGTAGTTGATAAAGGCGACCATGACACGGGTCACATCCACTGAGAGCGCCTCCACCTTGCCAAGGGCGTGTACCGAGGTCGGGTCGCTGGTGTTCAAGGTCAGCACCGCGTTGGCGTAGGCGTAGAGGTTGTGCATCCGATCCATGGCGAGTTCAAAGGCATCGACGATCACCTGTAGATCCTCACCCCCTTCTGCAAGGGTCTTTTCCAGTGCACCACACTCCTCTTTCAACGTGGCAAGGTCTTGGGCGAACTCTTCACTTTCAACACTCGGATAGATGGGAGTTAGATCCCACTCTGAACGTATTTCCATCGTATATTTCTCCTATAGGTCTAATGCATACTCTGCAATTTTATTGATCAAGGTTCTTCTGCTGATGCCCAGCTCCTCCGCTGCTCGGGTACGGTTGCCCTCCCAACGGTGCAGGGAGCGGATGATCGCTGCGACCTCTAGCTCCTTCAAGCTCAGCACCTCACCGGTATCGACTGTCTCCTGGTCGACGTCGAGCGTGCCGGCGATCGGAACCGAACCGCGCAGGTCCAGCTCCTCTGCTTGGATCTCCTCACCGTTGGCAAAGATCACCGCCCGTTCGAGGATGTTCTCCAACTCTCTAACATTCCCATAGAAGTCGTGGCCGGTGAGCAAGGAGAGCGCCGCTGGCGAGATGCCGACAACCCGATGGCCCATCTCGCTGCGCAGTCGTTTGAGGATACCAGCGGCGAGCAGGGGGATATCCTCCCGCCGTTGTCTAAGCGGTGGAATGACGATGCGCACCACATTGAGCCGGTAGAAGAGATCCTCTCTAAAGGCTCCACTTTGCACCCGCTCCTCCAAGTTCTTGTTGGTCGCAGCGATGATCCGTGCGTTGATCGGCATCGCAGTGGTACCGCCGAGGCGGGTGATCCTCCGCTCCTGGATGACTCTGAGGATCTTCACCTGCAGAGCGGGGGGCATGTCCCCGATCTCATCGAGGAAGAGGGTTCCTCCGCTGGCGAGTTCAAACATCCCGGTCTTGCGGGTGTTTGCTCCAGTAAAAGCTCCCTTTTCGTAGCCAAAGAGCTCACTCTCCAGAAGGTTCTCAGGCACCCCACCGATGTTGATCGCTACAAAGGGGCCGCTTCTCTGGGGACTGCTGCGGTGGATCTGTCGGGCGACTACCTCTTTGCCGGTGCCGCTCTCTCCGGTGATGAGGACCGTCGAAGAGGTTGCGCTGATACGCTCGATTACCTCGCGGATCTTCTGTGCAGCACTGCTCTCACCGACAAAAGCACTCGCCTGTTCATCGGAGAAGAAGCGACTCTCGCTCTCGATACGGTTGCGCAGCTGCTGCGCCTCGACGAGCTTCTTTAAGCGGATGACCAGCTCCTCAGGATCAAAAGGTTTGACGATATAATCCTGAGCACCCTCCTTCAGGGCGTTGACGGCATCGTCGATCTCCCCGTGGGCGCTGACCATGATGATCGGCATGCGAAAGCCCTCTTTGCGGATCCACTTGATCAGCGAGAGCCCATCCATGCCGGGCATCTTTAAATCCACCGTACAGGCATCGTAGGGGAACTCACTGAGCATCCGTTGCGCCGAGAGGCCATTTTCGGCACAGTCCCCTTCGATCCCCTCGAGTTCGAGGTATCGACTGAGCAGTGCACGGATATTCGGCTCGTCATCGACTATTAAAATTCTCACAACGGCTCCTCCTGTGGTGGACGCTTAGCAGGGGCAATCGATCGGCTGAGGATCACCTCGGCAACCGTTCCTCCCCCATCTCTGCGGGAGAGGCGCAGCTCCCCTTTGTTGGCGGCGACAAACTGCCGTGCGATAGAGAGTCCAATCCCCGAACCTTGGATCTTGGTGGTATAGAAGGGATCGAAGATCTTGCGCATCTCAGCTCGGCTGATCCCATCGCCTCGATCCTTGATGAAGACGTGGACTGTGTTACGCTTGCCCTTCTCTACCGAGACGGTGACCTCTGGGTCCCCATCCGCTCTGCTCTCCACTGCGTTCTTTATGAGGTTCTCAAAGACCGAACGAGCGCGGTCCTCATCGAAGTTGATCTGAAAGCGCCGCTCAGCAGAGAAGGCGATCGGAGTATCAAAGCGTTTTATCAAGGACTCAAGCAGCTCGATGAGGTCCACCTGCACCGGCTTGCCCAAGGGGTTCTTCAAAAAGTCACTGACCTTGTTGGTCAGGGCAGTGAGGCGGGCGATCTCCTGATCGATCACCTCTAGGTCACTGTGATGCTCGCTATCGAGGGTCTTTTTCAGCAGGGCGAGCTGGATCATAATCGCACTCAAGGGGTTCTTAATCTCATGGGTGAGGGTCCGAGCAGCTTGGCCAACGTGCACCAAGCTCTCTTGACGGGCAATCGTGTCACGGTAGCGGCGGTTGGTACGATAGATATTGAGCACCAAGAGGAAGACCGCCACCAGCATAATCGAGGAGGCGATGCCTGCGATGCCGATGAGTATGAGCCGTTGGTGGTAGCGCTCCCCATCGAAGTGCAGGTAGAGGACATCAGGAAAGTCGATGGGGGTCGGCAGAAGCCCGCTCTCGGTGAGGGTCAGCTGCCCGGTATCCAAGAGGATGGTGAGCCTACTGAAGCGCACATACTCGATCATCTTGGTGGTTCGGTTATAGGTTGCGACCCCGGTGTTGGGGTTCGCTGCTCGGCTGAGCAGCTCCATCGAAGAGGAGAGCCGATCCAAGGGGATGGTCATCGGCACATTCCCTAGGCTCAACACCCGTCTGCCGGTGGAGGAGTAGATGCCGATGCCGCTGACCTCTTCTTCGGCCATCGTCCTAAGCGCCTTGGCGGTGGAGTCCTGCAGGGCGAGGAAGACCGTGTTAAAGGCTCGTTCCGCCTCGCTCTGCATCCGCAGCTGCTCGCGGTCGATCAAGGCGGAGGAGAGAAAAATCACCAGCGAGATGAGCAGGAGAAAGGCCACAACTAAGCTGGTGATGACAAAATACGGCTCCTTTGAGTCCCCGATTGTCCACCGAGATCGTGTACCAGTCACCTCTGTTGCTCCTCACTTCTTACTCGTAGTTTAGCGCTTCAATGGGGTCCAATCGGGAGGCCTTCATCGCTGGATACCAGCCAAAGAAGATGCCGACGAACATCGAGAAGCCCATGGCAAGTATGAAGGAGGTGTACGATAAATGCAACGACCAATCCAGCATATTGGTCACCCCGTAGCTGAGCAAGGACCCCAAAGCGACCCCGAGAATCCCCCCGAGAATCGTCAGGGTGAGGGCCTCAACGAGGAACTGACCACGGATTATATTGGGGCTCGCTCCGAGGGCTTTTCGGATCCCAATCTCCTTGGTCCGCTCCGCTACCGAGACGAGCATAATGTTCATAATACCGATGCCTCCCACCAAGAGGCTGATCGCTGCAATCGCCGCTAAGAAGGAGCTGAAGGTACCGGTGATCTGGTTGGCCATCTCCACCAGGGAGGCGGGGCTGAAGAGCGAATATCCGCCAGATCCCACGATATCATCGAGGTATTCGGTGACCAGGTCGCTGACTTCGATTGTGTCGTAGCCTTCAGCTACCTTCACCACGTACGCTCCGACGCGGGTGGAGCGGATGAAGCGCTGCGAGTAGGTATTATAGGGGATGAAGATGCTATTGTTATAAGAGAGGTTGAAGGTCGGATCCTTCTCCTCGAGCACCCCGACAACGAGGTAGCTCTTGGCCTGGTTGCGGAAGATACTGACATAGTTGCCGACGGCGACTTGGCCGGAAAAGAGCTCCTCTGCTACATCGGATCCGAGGACCGCTACCTGGCGGCGGGTGATATTGTCCATCGGTTCAAAGAAGGCTCCATCCTGATACTCGAGGTTCAAGGCACTGCCATAGTCGCTGAGGACTCCGACGACCGAAGCGCTCATCGACTCCTTGCCCTGGCGTACACGAGCCGTCGAGGAGTTCTGTGGCAACACCTCTTCAATCCCTTCGATATCATGGCGCAGCATGTGGCTGAACTCCTCATCGAAGCTTGTAGCGCCGCCGCGCTGGGTCCCTGAGGGGTAGATGGTGATCATATCCACCCCACCGACAGCAATCGAATCGGTTATCGACTTGGAGGCGCTATCGCCGATCGTCAGAATCGCTACCACCGACGCTACGCCGATGACGATCCCTAAGAGGCTGAGGGCGGTGCGCATCTTCGAGCCACGCATCGCACCGAAGGCGAGCTTAATATTCTCAAATACCATCGTATGCCTCCACCTTTCCATCGAGCAGATGGATCTGCCGTTCACAGCGCATCCCCAGATCGCGGTCGTGGGTGACCAGAATCACCGTCCTTCCTTCGCTGTTGAGCTCCTCAAAGAGCTCCATAATCTGGTTACCGGTCTTCGTATCCAACGCCCCGGTCGGCTCATCTGCTAAGAGGATTGTCGGATTGTTCACCAGAGCACGGGCGATAGCAACCCGCTGCTTCTGCCCACCGCTGAGCTCGTTGGGACGGTGGAGCATCCGGTCGGCAAGCCCGACCCGCTCCAACGCCTCCATCGCTCGGCGCTTGCGCTCTCGCACACTCACCCCGCTATAGAGCAAGGGGGTGATGACATTGTCCAAGGCGGTGAGCTTGCCCAACAGGTTAAACTGTTGGAAGACAAAGCCGACCTTCTGGTTGCGGATATAGGCGAGCTCGGTCTCGTTCAACCCTGCGGTATCCTCCCCATCGATGTCGATATGCCCGCTGGTGGGGGTATCGAGACAGCCGATGAGGTTCATCATCGTGGACTTGCCGCTACCACTGGGTCCCATGATCGCCGTAAACTCCCCCCGAGGGATCTCCACCGAGACTCCATCGAGGGCCTTTACGACGAACTCACCCATCACGTAGTAGCGAGTCACATCTTCTAAACGGATTACTATATCACTCATCAAAATCCTACCATATGCATCGTGGTGCCACCCATCGCTGCAGCGAATGGGTTGGAGGTATCGGTGCGTCGCACGATCACCGTATCCCCAGCTACCAAGTCGCCACTGAGCAGCTGACTTATCCCCTCTCCGAGGTATTTCACCGTCACCGCAACTCGGACCGTCGATCCATCGCTGAGCTTTTTGGTGACTGAGCTGCTGCCGCGGCTGGTGGTAATTGCGTTCTGCGGCAGAAGGAGAATCTGAGTCTCACTTTCACTGGTGATCGCCCCCTCAAAAGTATAGCCCGGGGCAATGGTCCCCGGTGGGGAGGGAATCTTCACCTCAACATCCATCACGCCGATCCCTTGGTTGGTATAGCGGCCAATCATCGGGATATAACTGACATACCCTTCAAGCGAAGTGTCGGGGTGAGAGTCAAAATAAAGGACTGCCTTTTGGCCGAGCTCCACGTGCTGCATGTCGATCTCGTCGATCTCTACGGTCGCCTTGAGCGTCGAGCGGTCGATGATCGTCATCGCCGTCGATCCTGCATCAAAATAATCCCCTTCGTTGACATTCACGCTGGCGACCACCCCATCAAAGTTAGCGTACGCCTTAGTGTAGTCGAGCTTCTTCCGAGCGGATTCAAGGCGCATCTCAGTGAGT
>DASRNL010000167.1:0-14261 GCA_035647415.1 Sphaerochaeta sp.
GGACCAGCGTCTGCACAATCGCCTCGTTGAGGTCGTTGGAGACGACGATCTTCGTATCGGTGAGCCCAGCATCATCGAGGCGCTTGCGGATGACGCGAGAGAGGTAGGAGAGGTCCCCGCTGTCGATCCGCACCGCGATGGAGTGGCCCTTCTTCTGCTCTTCTAAGCCGACAATAATCGCATTCTCAATACCGGAACCGAGGGTGTCGTAGGTATCGATCAGGAGGGTAGTGCTGCCCGGATAGAGCTCTGCATAGGTGCGGAAGGATTCCAGTTCGCTATCAAAGGCCATCACCCAAGAGTGGGCCATCGTCCCGCTGACCGGAATCGAGAAGGCCTTCCCAGCGAGGGTGTTGCTGGTGTGCTGAGCACCTCCGACGAACGCAGCACGGCTCGCAGAGAGGGCGCCATCGCCTCCCTGTGCGCGGCGCAATCCGAACTCCATCACCTCACCACCCTTGCTGGCGAGCACCATGCGGCTCGCTTTGGTGGCGATGAGGCTCTGGAAGTTCAGGGTGTTCAGCAGCATCCCCTCCAGCAGCTGCGCATCGATGAGGGAGGTATGGACCCGAAGCAGGGGTTCGTTTGGGAAAACGACAGTCCCCTCGGCTATGGCCCAGATATCCCCGCTGAAGCGGTAGGAGCGCAGGTAGGAGATGAACTTTTTACGGAAGATCCCCAGCGAACCGAGGTATGTTAGCTCATCTTCGCTGAAGGAGAAGTTCTCAAGTTTATCGATCAAGTCGTTGAGACCGGCGAAGAGGACATACCCCCCATCAAAGGGGTTTGTCCGGTAGAACATCTCAAAGACGACTTGGGGGTTATGCTCCTTCAGCCAGTACCCCTGCATCATGGTCAGCTCATAAAAGTCGGTCATCAACGCACTTGTTCGCATGCTATTACCCCCTGGCCTCTATCTTATCGAAGCCGGTATAGGGAACGAGGATCTCAGGGATCGTCACCGATCCATCCTCATTCTGATAGTTTTCTAAGATCGCCACGATCGTACGGCTGAGGGCGATAGCAGTCCCATTGAGCATGTGTACGTGCTTGTTTTTGCCATCATCATCGCGGTAGCGGATCGAGAGGGCACGAGCCTGGTAGTCGGTACAGTTGCTTGCACTGGTCACCTCTCCATACTCGCCATTCTCTCCTCGGCCGGGCATCCACGCTTCGATATCGTACTTGCGGTAGGCGGGAGCACCGAGGTCTCCGGTGCTGGTGTCCATCACCCGGTAGGCGATATTTAGGCCACTGAAGATCTCCTCTTCGATGGCGAGAATCTCCTTGTGGTGTTCCTCCGAATCCTCTGGCAAGCAGTAGATGAAGAGCTCTAGCTTGCTGAACTGGTGTACCCGATAGAGGCCCTTGGAGTACTGTCCTGCAGCTCCAGCCTCACGGCGGAAGCAGTGCGAAAGGCCAGCCATTTTGATTGGCAGCTTCTCCTTAGGCAGAATCTCATTGGCGTAGTAGCCACCGAGGGTGATCTCAGCGGTTCCGACCAAGCAGGCGTCCATCCCTTCGATGGTGTAGATATTGCTCTCTTCACCCCGTGGGTTGAACCCGATACCCATGAGGATCTCCTCCTTGGCGATATCGGGGGTGATAAAGGGGGTGAAGCCGTGCTTCAGTGCGATATCCAGGGCGTAGCGCTCAAGGGCCATCTGCAGGATCACCGCTTGATTCTTCAGGTAGTAAAACTTCGGACCGCTGACTTTGGTCGCTGACTCAAAATCGATCAGGTCCAGTGATTCTCCGAGTTGTACGTGATCTTTGGGCTCAAAGGAGAAGACCCTTGGAGTGCCTACCGTATGCAAGGTGGCGTAGTCCGACTCATCGAGGCCCAAGGGGGCATCGGGGTGGGAGTAGTTCGGGATAGTGCGTCCGAGGCTGAGGTAGCGCTCTTCAACTGTTTTGAGCTCCGCTTCGGCTTCGCTGATCAGATCTTTGAGATTTCTTCCCTCTGCGATCAGCAGTGCACGCTCCTCTTGACTCATCTTTGCCTTCATCTTCGCAGCGTTCTCATTGCGCTGAGCACGCAACGCTTCGGTCTTCTGCAGAAGCTCGGAGCGCAGGTTCTGTAAGGCGATGATCTCATCGAGGTCGATATCCATATGGCGAGCTTTGATATTCGCTGCAATCTCTTCTTTTCTCTCTTGTAACTCTCTTAGGTCAATCATCCTCTTCCTCATTTTCTGTATGGGTCCTTCTTTGGGCTTCCATACGTTTGGATTTATCACTTGCGGCGTGAACCGCTTTCAGTACTGTTTCATGGAAGTTGTCCGCTTCAAGCACCCGGACTCCTTCGATCGTTGTTCCACCCTCGGAGCAGACACTCGCTGCTAAGGCTGCTGGGCTCTTTTTCCCTGTCTTGAGCAAGGCGATTGTGCTCTGTAGGGTCTCGGTAACAATCTCGCTTGCTACAGCAGAAGAGATCCCCTCTGCAACACCGCCTTCGGTGAGGGCGTGGATAAAGAGGAGCATGTACGCAATGGCAGACCCGCTGATGCCGATGAAGGCGCTGAAGAGCGATTCTGCGATGGGTACGACCACCCCAAAGGATTTTGCAAGCGCTGTTGCTGCTTCGATTGCCCTTGGGGAGCACCCCGGCGCTGCTGCCAAGGCGGTGACGCTCTGCTGCACTGACGCGCCGATATTGGGCATCAGGCGTACGACATTCTCACTCTCAAGGGAGCGGGTTAGCTCAGCTAAGTTGATTCCAGCAGCGATGCTGACCCAGGTTCTCTTATAAGCAGCGAGCTCCTCGTAGAGCGCTGGTAAGGTCTGTGGCTTTACCGCTAGCAGGATGGTATCACACCGCTGTAAGAGCTCTGCTAGACTAGAGGCAACGCTGATATGCTCATAGGCGGCCAGCGGAGCGGTAGCAGATGCGGAGAGGTCATAGACTACTGTCGGGACCTGCAAGGAACGGGCGATCGCGTTTCCCATCGTTCCACAGCCTACTACGCCAACGTGCTTCATACATGCTCCTTTGTGCCAACAAGCTGCAAGGCTCCCTCGGTCTGTAGGCCACAGAAGGTGTGCTGTCGTTCCCACTCATAGGCAGCGATGGCCACCGTGTTGGAGAGGTTAAGGCTCCTGATACTTCGTTTCATCGGGATGCGGATCGCCTGATCGGCAACGCCGCTGAGCAGATCAGCATCTAAGCCGGTGGTCTCTTTACCGAAGATGAGATAGCACTCACTCGGGTAGGCGATGGCGGTGTAGGGGCGCGTCGCTTTGGTGCTGAAGTAGTAGCGAGCCTTCCCTTCGGTCTCTTGGAAGAAGGAGGTGCTGTCTCTCCACTCCACTAAGTCGAGCAAGGGCCAATAATCCAGACCAGCACGCCTGAGGTGCTTCTCACTGAGGGAGAAACCGAGCGGGTGAACGAGGTGGAGTGTTGCCCCGAGCGCAGCGCAGGTACGGGCGATATTGCCCGTGTTTTGCGGTATTTCTGGTTCTACTAAGACGATGTTCAGTCCCACACGCCCCTCCATGCCAAATCTACCATATTGACAAGTGCCAGTACAAGGGCAAGAGTTGCGGATGCTTGTAAAGGGGAACCCTTTGCTTTACACTGAGCAAAATCGGAGGCATACCTGTGATGGAAGTCCTAAAATCCTTGCTTCTCGGGATCGTACAGGGGGTGACTGAGTGGCTGCCGATCAGTTCAACTGCCCACCTCTTGCTTCTTGATGAGGTGCTCCACATTGGCCTCAGCGCCGCTGCAAAGGAACTCTTTCTCATCCTTATCCAGCTCGCATCGATCCTCGCAGTGGTGGTGCACTTTTTCGCCACTCTCAACCCCTTTACCACCAAAAAAAGCAGTGCCGAACGCCAGAGTACCTGGCTCTTATTAGCAAAGATTATTGTAGCGACCATCCCCGCTGCGGTGGTGGGGCTCTTCGCTGATGCGTACTTGGAGAGCCACCTGCAGAAGTGGTCGGTAATCGCCTTCACACTCGCCTTCTATGGAGGACTCTATGTCATCTTAGAGAAGAGCCAAATAGGGAAGCGAGAGCGCAGAGTGATAGCCTTAAAGGATATCACTTGGGCTGATACAATCGCCTTAGGGCTCTTTCAGGTGCTCGCCTTGATACCGGGGACCAGCCGCAGTGGCTCGACAATCCTCGGGGCGATTATCCTCGGCTTCGAACGGGGGATAGCAGCCCAGTTCTCCTTCTTTATGGCGATTCCAGTGATGGCAGGCGCCTCGCTGCTGAAGGTGCTGAAGCTCGGCTTCGCCTTCAGTGGCGCAGAGCTGTTGATTATCGGAACAGGGTCGGTGGTCGCCTTTATCGTCTCACTGGTTGTAATTCGAGCGATGCTCGCCTACTTGAAGCGGCATGATTTCTCCCTCTTTGGCTACTACCGAATCGCGTTAGCGATCTTCATCGTCTTCACCTTGGTGCTGTAGGAGAGACTGATGGTATTGCTTGTTGTCATCTACTTCGCCTTTATCAGCCTCGGGCTGCCCGATGCGGTCCTCGGAAGCATCTGGCCGATGATGTATCAGGACCTCGGGCTCCGCCTCGGGGATGCCGGTATCATCAGTGCGGTTACCAGCTTGGGGACGGTGGCGAGCATCCTTATCAGCTACCGCCTAGTCGCCCGCTTTAGCACCGGGAAGGTCACCGCCTTCAGCATGCTGATGACCGCCATCAGCCTCTGGGGCTTCGGCACGGCTAACAGCTTAGCTGCGCTGCTGTTTTGGGCGATCCCCTTGGGGGTAGGAGCAGGGCTGATCGACGCATCGTTGAACAACTACGTGGCGCTGCACTACGAGGCACGGCACATGAACTGGCTGCACTCCTTCTGGGGCCTTGGGGCGAGCAGCGGACCTGCCTTGATCGCCCTGACCCTTGCCGCAGGCTTTACCTACCAGGGTGGTTGGAAGCTGTTGAGCATCCTACAGCTGCTCTTGGTTGTTGCACTCTTTGCTGTGTTGCCACGGTATAAGGTACCACCAAAAACCTCTCAAAAGAAGCAACAGGGTGCAAAAACACAGGTGGCGAGCACCAGCTTGTTCTTGATCCTCAGTGCCTTTTTTACCTACTGCGTTCTGGAAGGCTCTACCGGACTTTGGGCGGTCAGCTACCTCGTATCGGTCAAGGGTTTGCTTCCTGCCGAAGGGCCGCTCTACGGATCACTCTTCTTCATCGGGATCACCGCAGGGCGGATCTTAAGTGGCTTTCTCAGCTTCCGATTCTCAAACAAACAGTTGATCTGGGTCGGTATCGGCGTCTTGGGTCTAGGATTAGTAGTATTGCTAGGACTTCCGCTCAGTGGTTCAATTGTTGCACTGTTTTTGATTGGGCTCGGATGCGCCCCGATCTTTCCTTCCTTCATCCATGAGACTCCCCGACGATTTTCGATTGCTGAGAGCCAGCGGATTATCGGCTTAGAGATGGCGACCGCCTACGTTGGCAGCACCCTCAGTGGTCCGCTCTTCGGGCTGGTCGCCCAGACGATCGGTCTGCGCTGGATGGTCGGTGTGCAGGGGATTTTCTTTCTGTTGCTTGTGATAAGCACGTTCCTTTTCTTCCGCATTAGTGTGGTACAGAGCCTCGCCGATGAGAACTGAGGCGTTCATTCCTCAACGGTGAGGGTTGCCGCTTTTACCAGCTGTTTGCCATCCTTCTGTAGCTGTAGGGCGATCTCCTCCAGCTTGCGCTCCTTCTCATGTACCTCGTTGAAGAGCTCCTGTTGCAGTGGCTGTGTCCCATCATAGAGTTGATAGAGTCCCACCCCGATGAGCCGAATCGGCTCACCTGCTCGCCAACGCTCCTTCAAGAGCGTTTTGGCGTGTTCATAGACTTGGGAAGCGCTGAGGATGGGAGCGGTAGGGGTGACTTGCGCGCTGATGGTGGTGAAGTCCGGGTAGCGGAGGCGGATCGCCACAGTCCGGGCGATCACCTGCTCATCGAGGGCACGGAGCATCACCTCGTGGCTCATCGAAAGCAGAATCTGGTGGAGCGTTTCACGATCTCCGATATCTTCATTGAAGGTTGATTCGGTGGAGATCGAGCGGCTCTTAGCCTCCTCGGCGAAGATCCCCGGATCGATTCCTCGAGAGGCGAGGTAGAGGAAGGTGCCGGTGGAGTTGCCAAAGTGCCGCTGAAGCCATGCTTGCTCGTAGGAGCGGAGCTCCTCGACGGTGGTGATTCCCGCATCACTGAGCGCCTGTTGGGTGACCTTTCCCACTCCCCAGAGCTTCTTCAAGCCCACCGCATCGATGAAGGCGAGGTTCTTGGAAGCTGAGACACGGCAGAGCCCATCGGGCTTGTCGTAGTCGCTCGCCATCTTGGCGATCAGGCGGTTGGAGCCGATCCCCACCGAGATCGTCAGCCCTGTCTGCTCTTTCACCCTTTGTTTCAAGAGCATACCCGCTTCGCGGGGTCTGCCAAAGAGCCTAGCGGTTCCACTCATATCCAAGAATGCTTCGTCGATGGAGATTTGTTGTACCTTCGGGGAGAACTCTTTGAGGATCTGTATCACCTCTTTGCTCGCTTCGCTATAGCGCTCCATCCGTGGCGGAACTGCCAAAAGGTGGGGACAAAGTCGCAGCGCTTTGCCCATCGGCATCGCCGAGTGGATTCCATAGCGTCGAGCTGCGTAGCTGGCAGCTGCAACGACCGAGCGGGAGCTTCTACCGCCGATGACCAAGACTTCGTCACCGTAGGCTGGGTTGTCCAGCGTCTCAACCGCCGCATAGAAGGCATCCAGATCGACATGGAAGTAGACAGGTTCGATCATAGGAGCTCCGGGGCGACGGTGGAGAGTGCCATCATTTTTTGGTGTGTGGCAATGGCGGTAGCAAGCAACACCTCATACGCTTCACCCAACTCATACCCAAGGCTCTGTATGAGGGCGGGCCAATGGCTTTGATCGGTGAGGCCAGGGGCGGTATTGATCTCATTGAGCAGCGGGCCGTCTGCAGTGAGAAAGAAGTCCACCCGTGCGTACCCCGATCCCTTGATAGCGATGAAGGTCTCCTTTGCATAGTGGCGAATCCTCTCAGCGAGGCTGCTTTCGATCTGCCAGTCGAGGTCGATATACGCCCCACCTTGGCTCTGATACTTATGTTGGTAGTCCAAAAATCCTACCGCCTGAGCCCCTGGGTCGATCACCCTCCCAGGGCCTGCTACGAGAATCTCTCCATCCGCTCTCTCTAAGATTGCACACTCAGCTTCAATCCGCTGGGTGAAAAAAGGTTGGATGAGTACCCGCTCACTGTAGCGACGTGCTTGAGTGATTGCCTCAACAAAGGCGCTATAGTTCGCTCTCTTGAGGCCATAGACACCCACCGAGGAGCCTGAGCTCTCAGCTTTGATGAAGAGGTCCCCTCCAAAGCGATCAACGCTTGTAGTAAAGAGCACTTGGGTTAGCGGTGTGTTTGCATGGACAAGGAGCGTAGGGATCGTCGGCACCCCCCGCTCTTGGGCGAGAATTTGGCTCACCATCTTATACATGCCAACGCTGCTAGCGAGCGTATCGCAGCCGACCAAGGGTAGGTGGGCGAGGCGACAGAGCCCTTGGAGATCCCCATCCTCACCCCCTTGGCCGTGGGTTGGAGCGAAGATTACCTCGATGGGGAGCACCTGTTCTTTCACAAAGAGGCCGATCCCTGGCTTCACCTGCACCGCGGCAACGGTGTCAAAGTCAGCGTTGATAGGGGGCTGTTGTAAGAACCATCTGCCGTCCTCGGCGATAGCGATAGGGTAGATAGTATGGCCTCGCTCTTGGAGGATAGTACACACAGAGCGGGCACTTCGCACAGAGACTGCATGTTCGGTGGAACGTCCCCCATAGATTAGCGCTATCTGCATCGTCTCTTTTCCTCCTTCTGCAAGGCAGCGAGCACTGCCTCTCGCTCGCTATATGGTTGCGCTCCGGTAGCCAGTAGCATCTGCTCTTCGTGCCCTTTTCCCAAGAGCAGCAGGGTATCTCCTGCCTCTAGCAGTCTAAGCGCGTAGGCGATCGCTTCGGCCCGTTTGGGTATCTCTATCGGTAGTATACCAGCTTCAGCTCCCTCATTGGCCCGCAAATCTGCAAAGATTTGCTCAAGTTCTTCATCCCGAGGGTCCTCTTCGGTGTAGATCAGTACATCGGAGTTGGCTCGGGCGATAGATCCCATCTCGGCACGTTTGGAGCGGTCTCGACGTCCTGTTGCCCCGATAACACTGATAATCCTTCCAGGGGTTTGCTCTTTTGCAAAGGCAAAAACCTTCAGGTAGGAGTCAGGGGTGTGGGCAAAGTCGATACAGATTTGCGCTTCAAGGCGGTTGGGGATACACTCCATCCGCCCCGCTACTGCACGCACCTGCTCCAAGAGTGTGAGGGGTAGTTCCTCTTCCACCAGTGCCTGCACTGTTGCATAGGCTGCAACTGAGGAGGTGACCATAGCGGGTAGCAACAGCACACTCTCTAGTGGCGTGCCTGCCACGCTGAACTCGGTACCCTTCCAGCTGCTTCGCTTTAAAGAGATGGGAAGGTCCGTCCCGATGATGATACGCTGCTGACTCTTTTGCAACCGGGAGAGGCAGGTGGAAAGAAGCGGATTCTCGGTGCTGCTGACAAAGATGCCAGTTTTCTTGAGGCGATCGATGCTGCTAAGCTTTGCCTCTACGTAGTGTTGGTGGGTACGATGGAAGTCTAGGTGCTCGCGCGTGATAGTGGTGATCACTACAGCGGAGAACGCAATCGGTCCAAGGCGGTCATACTCACCGCTTAACCCATGGCTGGTCGCCTCGATTACTGCATAGCGTGTCCCTGCGTCTCTACAGGAGGCGAGAAATGCAAAAAGGTCGTTTGCTTCCGGGGTAGATTGGCCGTAGGGGTTGGAGATTCTTTTTCGGGTGTCGTCGCACGTGATAGTGGAGAGCAGACCACACTCGGTGCCTGCTCTTTCAAAGAGCTGCTGTATAAACTCAGCGATGCTGGATTTTCCATCGGTGCCGGTGACACCGATGAGCGTCAGCTGCCGCTCGGGGTTACCGTAGAAGGCTGCACAAAGGTGGGAAAAAAGGCTGCGAATCTCTTGGACGATAATCACTGGAATCGAAAGGTCAGCGATCGCCCGCTCACTGATGACTGCAACCGCTCCTCGATCTTCCGCCTCTTTTGCCCAGAGTTCGCCACGGGAGTGCAGGCCATCAAAAGCAAAGAAGAGCGCCCCAGGGTGTACCTTTTGGGAGTGCTGTTCGATGCTACTCACCCAGAGCTCTTCGCTGAGGGGGTGTGCTACTTGGCAAGCTGACAAAAGCTGTGAGAGGGCGACCATGGGTAGATGGTACTTCACTCAAGATTCTTTTGCAAAGGTAGCGGTAGCGTTTACAGAGGCAATTTGCTATGCTTGAGCCATGAGTGTTCGTCGTGTCAGTGCTATATTGCTCTTGAGTTTAGCCCTCTGTATCGGAGGTGCTACCGCTCTCTTTGGGCTCGCACTCGATAGCACTGGAGGCTTCTCTGAAGCGCTCGGTGGGGCAGGCTTGGCCCTCAACCTTTCCGGTGACTCCTACTTTGCAAACCCTGCACTCTTGGGGGCCTCTGATCGCAGAGAGAACACCTTTATCACGACCTTTCGCTTCAACGATGCCCTCGGAGGGATCGGGGGAGGGACCTTTCGTCTCCAAGAACCAACAGTCGATGTGGCTATTTCATTCTTGGCAAAAAACCTCGCGTTGACCATTCAAAGCCTCACAGTTTTTACCGATATGGCTGTCGATGGAGAGGTGACTCGGTACACAGGAGAGAAGCAGACCCTCTTTGAGCTAGCCTGGGCGTTTACCCTCAGCCCGCTCTCCTTGGGGGTGCGGGCACAAGCGCTCGCCGTCAGTCGACGGGAGCAGGTGGAGATTCGCACCGACCGGCTCCTCTTTGACTATGTGGTGGAGACCGCTATTTCGCGCTATAGCAATGTAGATGAACTCTCACAGATCTCCATTGGTATGGGGCTTTTGCTCGACTATGAGTGGATTCGCATGGGAGTAGTGATGGACAGGTTTGCCTACTCGATCGGCGATCAGCCACTTTTGGTGGAGAGCGATCAGATGCTCAAGTCCCTTAGCTGGGGTATCGCCCTTGCATCTCCTACCTATACCGCTGAGAACGACCTGCACTTATTCAAGGTGGAGGGGGCAGTCGATATGATAAACCTCGGTAGCGACGAAGAGCGGGAAGTACGAGTGGGTGTTTCACTCAAGCTTCAGCTCCTCCCTGGCTGGTCAATCTCCCTGCTCACTGGGTATCGTGAGCCGAAGAAGCTGGCTACTGACCTGTGGCGCTTCTCTCTTGCCGATGGTACCCACTCAGTGGGTATCGGAGCTGAGCTGAGCAGCGCCTCGCTGCTTTTCCACTTCTCCTATCCCACCGATTGGTACTTCAGAAAACCGCACATCAACGAGGCAAAACTCACCTCTATGCTCACCATCCATCTCTGAAGTCACCCTTGACAGAGATTGCACTCACTCGATATATTCAATTGGTACGAAGTTAGACGACACAAGGAGTAGCATATATGTCCAAAGCACATAGAGGTAGTGGGATTCGCAAAGAGTATAATCAGGGGCGCGGAACTTGCCCAGTCTGTAAGCGCACCGGTATCAAGGTTCTCTACGAAGTGACCATCGATGATGTAAAACAGAAGATCTGCAAACCCTGCAACGCCCGAATTAAAAAAGAAGCCTCAGCATAAGAGGCACACCAAAAGAAGGACTGTCCACTGCGGCAGTCTTTTTTTTGCTAAGGAGAGATTGTGCGCGCCTATCTTGTCGGAATTAAAGGCACCGGAATGGCCCACCTTGCTCGCTTGCTCGTCGCCATGGGGTACACCGTCAGCGGCTGTGATACCGCTGAGCGCTTTGCTACCGACGCTGTCTTAGCAGCAGCTGCAATCAGCGTCGATATCGGCTTCTCTGCCTCTTTGTTACCCCCCGATTGTTCGCTGCTGATCTACAGCAGCGCCTATAAGTCCGATCTTCCGATCATAGCAGCAGCTGCAGAGCAAGGGGTGCCTTGTGTCTCCTATCCTGCCTTTGTCGCCTCCTTAAGCGAACGCCAAAGAAGCTGGGCGGTCGCTGGCACCCACGGCAAGAGCTCCAGCTGTGCTATCGCTACCCATCTGCTCGCCTCCGAAAGTGCAGGCACCTTTCCTTTCTACAGCCTCTATGGATCGTCGCTGGTCGGCAGGGATGAGACCCCCTACTGGGGGAGTGAACACGCCCTCTTTGAGGCGTGTGAGTATCGCGATCACTTCCTCTCGTATACGCTCTATGGGGTGTTGATCACCAGCGTCGATTACGATCATGTCGATTACTTCAGCAGCCCAGAGGCGGTCGCCGAGAGCTTCAAGGCGTTGGTCGATCGCATAGTACCAGCGGGGGTGCTGATCTACAACAGCGATGACAGCGGAGCAGCAGCACTGGGCAGCTATGCACAAGCAAATCGCCCTGATTTAAAAATCATCCGCTACGGTGAATCGATAGCAGGGACCTACCAGCTGACGCGTACTGCATCGGGCAGCTATAGCCTCAACGGAGTACCAGGATCTTTGCACCTCGGTGTCGATACCCCTGCCTTGGTGGGCAACTACCTCGGAGCTTTGCTCCTCGCCAACGAAATGCAAGGCGGTAACACGCAGCAGCTTGCCACCTTGAGCGCACATTTAGAGAGCTTCCCTGGCTTGGTCGGACGCTTGGAGCTGATCGACCAAGTGGGGCAGGTCCTCTGCTACGATGACTACGCCCACCATCCGAAGGAGATCGCCGTAACCCTCACCGAAGTTGCTCTACGGCATTCAGAGCACCAAAGACTCGTCCTCTTCTCTCCTCACACAGCGAGCAGGACAAGCGCCTTCCTCCAAGGATTTGTCGAAGCCTTACAAGAGGCGGATCACGTCATTATCCAACCGACATATGCCTCTGCCCGTGGCGATGGAGTAACGCGAGCAAAAGACCCTGCGTATCAGCTCTATCGCAAGCTCTCCGAGCGCCTTGGCAGGCGGGTGAGCTGGGCTGCTGAAGAGCAGCAGGCAGTAGCTGAAGCGGTAAAGCGGTTGCAAGAGCAATCGGTGTGCATTACGATGGGTGCGGGGAACAACCGAGGCCTTGCAGAGGCGATCGCCCTATCTATGAGGAGCCACCGATGAAGAGTATGACCGGCTATGGGTACGCCGAAGCGAGCGGCGAACGGGGACAAATCACCGTCGAGCTCAAATCCTATAACAACCGCTATCTGGAGGTCCAACAGAACCTCTCCTACCTCCTATCCCCCTTTGAAGCGGAGATTGAGAGCGCGATTAAAGCGGTGGCCAAACGAGGGCATATCGATGTGTATATCCGGCTTAAAGAGCTGGAAAGTGAGGTGGAGGTGACCGTCGATACCAAGGTGGTCTCCGCCTATGCAGCAGCCTTCAAAGAGATCGCTCGTGCAGCCGAGCAGCCGATGACCATCACCTTAGCAGATTTTCTCGCCCAGGATGGGGTGCTCATCACTACCAAGAAACGTGAGAGCGAGGTCTATCGTGAGCTGCTGTTTGATACCCTCGATGTTGCGATCGAGCAGCTTGTGCTCTCCAAAGCGCGAGAAGGGGCCTCCACCAAGGAGGATTTGCTCCGTCTTGGCACTGTCCTACAGGCTGGCCAAGCGGTCTTCAGCGACCACGCCGGTGAGCTTGAGGTGCTCTTAGAACGCCAGCTAAAAGAGCGGTTTGCAGAGCTGCTTGGAGACCAAGGGTGGGAGGAGCAGCGGGTGCTACAGGAGATCGGCGTGCTGCTGGTACGCTACTCCATCCATGAGGAGATCAACCGCCTCGGCGCCCACCTTGGTGAGTACTTCACCCTCTTAGAGGCGACCGATCCGGTAGGAAAGCGTCTGGACTTTCTCTGTCAGGAGATGCTTCGGGAGATCAACACCATCGGCAGCAAGAGCCAGCTGGTGGAGTTGAACCTACAGGTGGTTGAAATGAAGGATGCCTTAGAAAACATTCGCGAACAGATTCGTAACATAGAGTGAGGAAGCTCATGCGTATTGCTATCAGTGGTAAGAGTGGGTGTGGGAACACCACCGTAAGCCGCCTCGTCTCCGAAGCGCTGGGATATGAGATGATCAACTTTACCTTCCGCACCCTTGCCGATGAAGCAGGCAAGGACTTCTGGGAGGTTTGCAGACTTGCAGAAGTGGACGACTCGTACGACCTTGAGGTCGACCGTCGTCAGGTTGAGATGGCCCTTGCAACCGAGAACTGTGTGCTGGGAAGCAGGTTGGCGATCTGGATGCTCAAAGAAGCAGATTTGAAGGTCTACCTCGATGCGACTATCGAAGAACGTGCTCGTCGAATCGCAGAGCGTGAAGGAGGGAGTGTAGCACAGCAGATGGAAAAGACCCTGCAGCGGGATGCTAACGATACCGCCCGCTATAAGCGACTCTATGCAATCGATAACAGCGATACCTCGATCGCCGATCTGGTCATCGACACCACCGAGCTCAGCGCCGAAGCGGTAGCTGAGCGGATTATCAAGGAGGTGCAACGCCGTGAAGCGTAGTGTCGCCATCGTTGTAATGCTCTGTTTGCTGAGCCCGCTCTTCGGTCGCGCCTTCCTCGGCGTGGGGCAGGGGCCTGTCTTCACCGACATCGAGTTCGGTACCCTCTCTCCTAGCTACTTTCATAGCATCAAGGCAGAACTTCCGGTGCTACACACCGGCGTCACCCCGTGGGCAGCGAGCATGACGATGCTCTATCGCGTGCAACGGCTCTCTCCGATGGTCTTTGGCATCGGTGTTGCCGGTAGACTCTTCTTCCAAGTCGATGGCGCAGTAGCTGCCAGCGGAGGGGCGGTGCTCTCACTGAGCTATGAGACGATTGGTGGGAACCTCATCTTCTTTGTAGAGGGAGCACTCTTTTCACCCTGCTACCAGATCGGTGCAAAATCTCTTACCGCTCAAACTCGATTGTTCGCTCGGCAACCGGTACGCGGTGGGGTACGCTGGGTATTGTGAGCACTGTACATTCTTAGAGATTCTCACTATAGTAGTAGGACAATCCTCGCAGAGGCGAGGTAAGGAGTAAACCGGTGAGCATTCCACTAGACAGCCTTATTGATTATGAGGGCAATATCTATCAAATGACCTGTGTTGCCATCAAAGAAGCTAACCTCATCAGCACCCGCGTAAGCGAAAATGAAGGCGGAGAGAGCACGGATGACAAGATCGTCAGCACCGTTCTCACCCGAGCACTTGCAGGTGAAATATCCTTTGAAACC
>DASRNL010000168.1:0-2797 GCA_035647415.1 Sphaerochaeta sp.
TTGGTGAGCGCCTTGCAGGAGTACGGTAAGCGGTATGCGTGTATGTGAGATTATAGAAACGGCGAAAAAGCCTCTCTTCACCTTTGAGCTGGTGCCCCCCTTGAAGGGGAGCAACGCACAGAAGATCCTGGAGGCGGTGGGAACGCTGAGCGAGTTTGAGCCGGCGTACATCAATGTGACCAACCACCAGGAGGAGGTGGTCTACGTCGAGCGAGACGATGGGCTCTTGGAGCGACGGACGATCCGCAAGCGCCCTGGCTCAATCGGACTCTCTGCCCTCATCCAGTACACCTTTGATATCCCGGTGGTCACCCACCTGATCTGTGGGGGGATGACCGCCGATCAGCTGGAGAACGACCTGGTTGAACTGCACTTCCTCGGCCTACAGAATATCCTCGCCCTCCGGGGAGACCCCGCCCCAGGGACCAAACGCTTTGTCCCTACCGCCGGAGGACATACCTACTCCAGCGAGCTGGTGGAGCAGATTCAAAACCTCAACAAGGGGATCTACCTCGACTCGAACCTCGAGAACGCTGATAAGACTGACTTTTGCGTCGGGGTGGCGGGATATCCGGAGAAGCATGGGGAGGCGCCGAACCTTGAGGTCGATATTGCGATGCTCAAAAAGAAGGTCGAAAGTGGTGCTGATTATATCGTCACCCAGATGTTCTTTGATAACTCCGTCTTCTTCCGCTTTGTCCAGCGGTGCCGGGATGCCGGAATCACCGTGCCAATCATCCCCGGTTTAAAGCCGATCGGAAGCCGTCGGGATCTCGCTACGATTCCCCAGACCTTCTACGTCGACTTTCCTCAACAGCTGGTGAGCATGCTCGGTGAGGCTAAGAGCCTTGCAGAGATACGCGAGGTGGGGGTTCACTGGTGCACCGAGCAGACCAAGGAGCTGCTCGCCTCCGGAGTTCCAGGGGTACACTTCTACACCCTCGGCAAGCCCGATAGCGTAGCGAAGGTGGTGCGGGCGTGCTACTGATCAACGAGACCGGGTGACGCCGACCTTCGGACAGCGCTCCGTTTCGGGGCATTTGGAGCAGAAGGGGCTCACCGGGCGACAGATCAACTGACCGAAGCGGACCAAGAGTTCGTTGAGGGGAATCCAAAAGCGCTGAGGCATAACCTCCATCAGCGCTTTTTCGCTCTCTTCAGGACTCGCTGTCTCAATCCATCCGAGGCGGTTGGCGATCTGGTGGACGTGGCAGTCGACGCAGATCGCATCGATCCCAAAGCCGAGGTTGAGGGTGAGGTTAGCGGTCTTCACCCCGACACCGGGGAGATCCATCAGCTGCTGTTGGGTCGCAGGGACCGCCCCATCATACTCAGCTAAAAGGATCTCACTGATGGCGAGGATGTTGCGGGCTTTGGTCCGATAGAAGCCTGCCGGGTAGATCGCCTCTTCGATCTCCTCTGCTGTAAGGGCGAGCATCTCAAGCGGAGTCTTGGCAAGGGCGAGCAAGCGCTCGCTCGCTTCCAAGGTGACCGCATCCTTGGTGCGCAGCGAAATGAGGGTGGAGATGAGGACGCTGTAGGGGTCGCTGTGGGTGGCGGCGATGATACTCACCGACGGCAGCGTTCGACTCTTATCTTCGATCGCAGTTTTGAAACGGGTAAAGAGGTCTTCCCAGTAGTGTTCATCCATGGCTCATACCTACCACGAGCAAGGCAAGAAGGCAAGGCGTTTCTCATCTCACCCTTGACCTTTTTGAGGTGAAACTTTAGCGTTTCCCCATGATAGTAGTACTGAAGCAGCAGATCAGCGAAAAGCAGCGTGCTCGAGTGACAAGCCTTTTGAGAGCACGAGGATATGCCGTCGAAGAGATCGCAGGACACACCAAGCAACTCTTGGCAGCCATCGGAAACGGTGAGCTCGATCAGCGGGAGATTCAATCCCTCGAAGGGGTCTCTTCGGTGATCTCCATCAGCCAGCCCTTTACCTTAGTTAGCCGTGCTACCAAGAGCGAGGACACGATTGTCACCGTCGGAAGGGTAAAGATTGGCGGCGGCAGGATCGCTATCATCGCCGGGCCCTATCGGATCGAAAGCCGCGAGCAGATAACCGAGAGCGCCCAGGTGCTCCGAGAGGCGGGAGCGGTGGCGCTCCACGGAGGGGTCTATAGCGAAGCGATCGGAGAGAAGAAGCTCGCCCTTTTGCAGGAGGCTGCCCAAAAATACTCACTCGCTACTATCTGCGAGGTGACCAACCCCGCCGACATCCCCCTAGTCGCCCAGTATGTGGATATGCTACAGATCGGTGGGCAGAGCATGGAGAACGAAGGCCTTTTGTTTGCAGTAGGAGCTACAAAGATGCCTGTCATGCTAAAAAGAGGGCGCAGTTCAACGATTGAAGAGTGGTTGCTCGCCGCTGAGAAAATCATGCAGGCAGGCAACGAATCGGTGGTGCTCTGTGAGCAGGGGATCCGCACCTATGAGCGGGCGACACGCAACACCTTGGATGTCTCGGCGATCCCGGTGGTGCAGCGGCTCACCCACCTGCCGGTGATCGGTGACCCCAGTCAGGCCACCGGAAGGCGTGAGATGGTTGCTCCGATGAGCTTAGCTCTGATCGCAAGCGGTGCTAGCGGCCTGATGGTAGAGGTGCAGTGCACCAAGGACCAAGGCTATAGCGATGGTCCGCAGTTCCTCTATCCCTCTCAGTTTGAAAAGCTTATGCGCGACCTGCAGGCTCTCAGCCAGGTGGTCGGCAAATCCTTAGAGCGGATTCCGCGGATCACCCTGCCGACCAAGAGCAAGGCTGAAGGGATCGCCTCCTCGGTAGAGAGTGAGC
>DASRNL010000169.1:0-5289 GCA_035647415.1 Sphaerochaeta sp.
CCAGCAAGGGGGCGTACTCGCTTAAGAAGTCCGTCGCTGCAAAGCGCTCATCGGTTTTGATGATTACCGGGATCTTCCGCTCCTGGGTGATCGACAGATCGGCTCGCAGCGCTCGGATACCGGTGGCAGCCTCCTGCAGGAGGGCCATCAGCTTCGCAGCCTCCTCATCGACCAACTCTTGGTCAAAGCGCGGGTAGCTGCTGCTGATCAGCTCATCGTTGACATTGGGCAGCTGGCTGTAGATCTCATCGCTGATGAAGGAGGCGAAGGGGTGCATCAAGCGCATCGAAGAGGCCAAGAGGTCCAAGAGCAAGGTCAGCTGGCGGCTCTTCTCTTCTGTATCGTCACTATAGAAGGAGCCCTTGGCGCTCTCGAGGTACCAGTCACAGAAGTCATTCCAGAAGAAGTCGTAGATTGCCTGCGCTGCATCGTTGAAGCGGTAGCCCTCCATCGCCTTCTCAACGCGCTGGGCACTCTTGTTCAGCTGGTGGTAGATCCACCGATCGATGACGGTGCGCTTGACGGTTTTGGGATCGAGCAGACTCGCTCCATCGAGGTTCATCAGGATGAAGCGCGTGGCATTCCAGACCTTGTTTGCAAAGCGTGAGCCGAGGCGGAAGGAGTCCATGTCGATGAGGATATCCTGGCCTTGGGTCGCCATATAGCAGAGGGTGAACTTCATCGCATCTGCTCCGTAGAGGTCGACGACCTCCAAGGGGTCCAGCCCGTTGCCCAAGCTCTTGCTCATCTTCCTGCCCTGCTTATCTCGCACCAAGCCGGTGATATAGATATCCTTAAAGGGGACCTCTTCGAGGAACTCCAAGCTCGCCATGATCATCCGGCTTACCCAGAAGAAGATGATATCGTAGCCGGTGACCAGAGTGTTGGTCGGAAAGAAGGAGGCCATATCCGCCGTCTCTTCTGGCCAGCCGAGGGTGGAGAATGGCCAGAGCCAGGAGCTGAACCAGGTGTCCAGCACATCGGTCTCCTGCACCAACTCACTCGATGCACACACCGGGCATGCGGTGGGATCTTCACGGCTTACAATGCGCTCACCACAGGCGGCACACTCCCAGACAGGGATCCGGTGTCCCCACCAGAGCTGGCGGCTGATACACCAGTCGTGGATATTCTCCAGCCAATGGGTGTAGGTATTCTCCCAGTGACGGGGGTAGAAGACTATCTCCCCTCTCTTGTGCGCAGCGAGGGCTTTCTCTGCCATCCCCTGCATCCGGACAAACCACTGGTTTGAGAGGTAGGGTTCAATAATCGTGCTGCAGCGGTAGCAGTGTCCAACCTCATGGACATGCTCCTTTGTCGCACCGATATACCCGCCCTGCTCTAGGTCCTCAGCGACGACCTTACGGGCCTGGCGGGCATCCATGCCCTGGTAGGCCTCAGGTACATTCTCATTGAGGGTGCCATCGGGGTTCAGGACGTTGATCCGCTTTAGGTTGTGGCGCTCGCCCGCCAGATAGTCGTTGGGGTCATGCGCTGGGGTGATCTTCACCATCCCGGTGCCAAACTCCTTATCGACAAAGCTATCTGCGATGATCGGAATCTTTCGATCGGTCAAGGGCAGGTCTACGGTGGTGCCGATGAGTTCTGTATACCGCTCATCGGTAGGGTTTACTGCCACCGCTACGTCGCCGAACATCGTCTCCGGTCGAGTCGTGGCGACGGTGATATGGCCGCCTCCGTCGGAGCGTGGGTAGTGGATATCCCAAATCTTGCCGGTGACCTCTTGGTGTTCGACCTCATCGTCTGCTAAGGCGGTCCCGCAGCTGGGGCAGTAGTTCACCAGATACTCACCCTTGTAGATGAGCCCTCGCTCATAGAGGGTGACAAACGACTCTCTAACTGCTTTGCTGAGCCCCTCGTCCATCGTGAAGCGCTCACGGCTCCAATCACAGGAGGAGCCAATCTTCTCTAGCTGCTCTTTGATGATCCGATGGTGGCGCTCCTTCACCTCCCAGGTGCGCTCTAAGAAGCGCTCCCTGCCGAGATCCTGACGGCGCAGTCCCTCCTTGGCGATCTCCCGCTCCACCACGTTCTGGGTGGCGATCCCTGCATGGTCGGTGCCCGGCAACCAGAGGGTCGGTCTGCCGTTCATGCGGTAGTACCGCGCTAAAATATCCTGTAGTGCGTTGTTTAGGGCGTGACCCATATGGAGGATGCCGGTGACGTTGGGAGGAGGCATCACCATCGTAAATGAAGCGCCCTCACCCGCTTGTGGGGCGAAGAGGCCGCTATCGAGCCATCGCCGGTAGATTCGATCCTCAAAAGTCTTGGGGTCGTACGCTGTAGAAAGTTGCACAGATTTCACACACTGCCTCCCAGAAAATCTTCCTCCCATAGTAGCAAAATAGCTACGGCTCTACAATCACCTTGTAGAGCCGTACGTGTGGAGAACGGAAGAAAGTTATTCGAGCGGGGTGACTGCCTTCACCTCGAGCTTGACCGCATAGCCCATCGCATCAAGGTGTTGGATGATCTGTTCTAAGCTGAAGAGATCCAAAGTCGGTTTTGGTTGCTCAGTTATTTGGCGAATATGCTCACTGTCAATCGGGGCGGCGACGCCAGGTAGGATCTGTTGTCCCTGCGGAGAGTTGGGCTTAAAGAAGACGAACGTTCCTATGACCACCACTACAAAGGCTGCAGCAGTGAGCAGCGCTGGTCCCGCTTTTAACTCCAACCGCCGTCTCCAAAACGAGGGATTTTCACGTGGTGCTGAAAACTTGGAGGCTTCAAAGAAGGCGAGTACGCGTTCCATGCTCGGGGCGATCTCCTCATCGGTGAGGGAGACTGCGTTGAGCTGATCGCGGAGATTTTGTAGCTGAGCGAGGCGTTGTTTGCACGCACTGCAGTACCCGAGGTGTTCAGCCACCTGGGTTCTCCAAGGCTCAGCAAGTTCGCCATCTAAAAATGTACTCAACAACTGATCATCTACACACATGCGCTACTCCTGGTTGAGAGTGGATTCGAGCATCTTGCGCGCTCGGTACACCCGCACCTTCACATTACTTTCGGAAATATTGAGCACCTTAGCAATCTGCTTGTAGTCCATATCGGAGTACTCGCGCAGCACGATTACCAGTCGGTACTTCTCCGGCAGGTTCTCAATGGCCTGCTGCACCTCTTGCCTCGTCTCCTCCTTCATCAGGATCTTCTCGCCATCGGTAGTGTTGGCGTGCGGAGTGGGAAACTGCTTCAGCTTCTCCACCATACTCCGCTCCCGACTGCTCCGTTTCACAACGTTGATTGCGAGGTTCTTAGCCACTCGTATCAGCCAATACTTCGCGTCGTTGAGCGAGGGAAACGTCATCGCTTTGTCAAAGAACCGGATGAACGCTTCCTGGCAAATCTCCTCGGCGATGTCTACATTGTGAACCACATGATAGACAACGCGCATGAGGATAGGAAAAACTTCCTCATAGACTATTCGGAATGAGCGTTCATCGTTGCTCTGTACTTCCATAACTTTAACAACGTTCCTCACTGATAAGTTACATCTTTCTTTCAATAATGCTGCCAGACGGCAAATCTTTTACCGTATAGCCCATCTCGGCAAGCGAATCACGTAGTGCATCACTTGTTTGCCAATCCTTCGCTTCTTTGGCAGCGTTCCGCTCAGCAAAGAGCGCCATTACATCGGCAGGGATCTCTTCATCTGCTTCTATACTATCGAATTGTAAGCCGAATACCTGGTCAAAGTAAAGGATAAGTGTATAGCGTTCATCAGCACTCAGCGCTTCATCCTTGACCGTAGCCCAGAACTCAGCGAGCGCTTTGGGCATGTTCAGGTCGTGCTGAATATGTCCAAGAAAGGCATTTTTATAGGCGAGCGCCTGCTCTGAAGAGAGCTCCACTTTTTTCGCCCCTGCGTTTAAGAGCGCTCGGACCGCCTCATAGGCGCGCTTGCGGGCAGTTTGAGCCATCGTAAGGGACTCGAAGCTGAAGCGCAATTGGCTGCGATAATGGGCTCCAAGCACGAGGTAGCGGTAGTCCATCGGAGAGAAGCCATTCTTCTTTAAGAGCGAGAGAGTGAGAAACTCCCCCTTGCTCTTGCTCATCTTGCCAGTCTCATCGAGGAGGAACTCCCCATGGAGCCAGTACTTCACCCACTCCTTTCCGGTGGCAGCTTCGCTTTGGGCGATTTCATTGGTGTGATGGACCGGGATCGCATCGATACCACCGCAGTGGATATCAAAGCTCTCACCGAGGTAGTGCATGCTCATCGCCGAGCACTCGATATGCCAGCCGGGAAAGCCTTCGCCCCACGGCGATGGCCACATCATCTCCTGCTCCCCATGCTTGGAGCGGGTAAACCAGAGGACAAAGTCCTTGGGGTTCTTCTTATGGTGGTCCAACTCGACATCATCGCGGGAGGCATCCTGCATCGCATCTAAATCCAAGCGAGCGAGCTTGCCATAGTCATCGATCGAATCGATGGAGAAGTAAACATTCCCACCGCTCACATAGGTGTGTCCCCGCTCCTCTAGGCGCTTGATCAGGTCGATCATCTGCTGGATGTGGTCGGTCGCCTTGCTGATCGTGTTCGGACGCACCATGTTCAATGCGTCGTAGTCACGGAAGAAGGCCTGGGTATAGTAGTCAGCGATCTCCCAGACGCTGCGCTTCTCAGCGCGCGCTTGGCGCTCAAGCTTATCCTCACCCTCATCCCCATCATCGCTGAGGTGCCCCACGTCGGTGATATTCATCACGTGGTTGACGGTAAAGCCTGAGACGGTCAATACCCGCTTGAGGATATCTTCAAAGAGGAAGGTCCGAAGGTTGCCGATGTGAGCGTAGTTGTAGACCGTCGGTCCACAGGCGTACATACCAACTTCCTCTTTATTGACAGGGACGAAGGTTTCCAACGATCGACTCATCGTATTATATAGCGTTACACTCATAAGTGGCTCCTTAGCGTTGCCCACCGGTATACTTGGGGGGTATGATACTGACATGGCCTCCAATGTACGCATTACTGGACAAATAATCAAGTTTAGCCGCACTCCCCTCGCCCCTACTTCTTCGATCCGTACCGGAGGAATCGCTACCCACTATGTGCGCCCTGAGAGCTTCACTGCCCTCAGGGAGGTCCTTCTATACGCCGCTGAGCATGCGCTGTCCTACCGAGCTATTGGGGCTTTGACCAACACCCTGGTCAGCGATCACGGGGTAGATGAGATCGTCATCGACACCCGCTCCTTGGACCAAGTTCGGATTCAAGGAGCGCTGCTTATCGCCCAAAGTGGCGCTGCGATGGACCAGGTAATTGAGACC
>DASRNL010000170.1:0-7029 GCA_035647415.1 Sphaerochaeta sp.
TACCGGGGTAGGCAAGAGCGCCTACTCGATTATGGAGCAGGGGAAGATCGACCAGATTCTCTCCTCACGACCGGAGGACCGGCGCTACATCTTTGAGGAGGCTGCTGGTATCTCGCGCTTCAAAGCGGAGAGCATCGAAGCGGAGCGCAAGCTCCTGCGGACCGATGAGAATATCGCCCAGGTGGAGTCGGTGCTCCGTGAGGTAAACCGCTCCTATGCGACGAAAAAGAACCAGGCGGAAAAAGCTGCCCGCTATCGGGAGCTACGCCGCACCCAGTTTGCCCTCGAGGTGGATGTCCAGCTCTCCACCTTGCAATCCTACCTCCTAGTAAAGGAGCAGCGGATCGGTGAGCGCGATCAGGCGAGCCGTGACTATGAAGCAAAAAAAGCGGATCTCACCGGCTTCGATGAGACGATCGATCTCCTGCAGAACCAGGCGCGGACCCACGCCTCTGAGCGGATCCACCTACAGACGGAGATCGAGCGACTGATCGAAGCGAACAAGGGTAAGGCGGATAAGCTGGAGCTCCTCAGCCGCAGGCTGCAGGATTTCTTGCTGCAGAAGGGCAGGGCGGAGGCCTCAGCGGAGGCGATTTTACAGCGCATCCAGCGTGACCGCGGTGAAAGCGATGAGCGCAGCGTAGAGCTTACCCGTAGTGGAGAAGCCATCGGGCAGCTCGGCGATGAGATAACCAAGAATGAGAGGGCGCTTTTGGAGACGCAAGAACGCATTCAGAGCCAGAATACCGAGATCGCTGACCGCGAGGATGAGAGCACCACGATCGAAGAGAGTATCGATGTGCTTGCCGAGCGGATCAAAGCCCTCGGAGATGTCATTGTCGTTCAGCTGGAGAGCAAGCTCAAGGAGAGCGGCTATACGCTGAAGCGCAAAGATGCTGCTCGCAAGCAGCTCTATAGCTCCATCGAAGCGCTACAGCGCACCATCGAAGCGGAGCAACGGTTTCTCGCACAGCTACAGTCTGCTGATCTTTCGAGCAGTGGACTCTTGGAACGAAACCTCGCTTTCTATGAGAGCAGCCAAGCGGCGATCGATACGATCAAGGAGCAGATTGGCGAGTATGAGGCGATGTTACCGACCTTCCTCGATGATCTGATCGCCCCCGAAGGGGTGATCAGCGAGAAGAGTCGCAGCGACGCGGAGATGGAGAGCCTCAGACGTTCGTTGATTCAGAACCGCGAACGGGTACGCTATCTGCGCGAAGAGAATGAGCGGCTCACCGTTGATTTGCAGCGGTACCAACAGCGCATCGCCGACCAGAAGGTCGCCTTGGAGCAGCTGCGTGCACAGCAAGAAGCCTCCCGAGAGTGGATCGCCAAGCTCGAACAATCGATCACCGAGCAGGAGTACCACTATAAGGACACCCTTGCCCAAGCCAAGGGAGCTGATGAGCGGATCTGGGAGACCCAGGAGGATATCCGCGGTGTTGAGCTAGAGGTCGAAGAGACCCGGCAGATCATCAGCGAACATAAGAGCGATCTGGCTGCCTTGATCGAGGTCATCGATGGGATCAGTGCCGATATCCGTCAGAAGACTGAACAGAAGGGCAGCAGCATCGAAGAGCTGCAGGACCTGCGAAGCAGCCGAGAGCGCTCGGCGCTTCAGGTGGAGCAGATCGATCAGAATATCGCCGACATCTTTACCAACTTCTTTGACACCTACGGCAAGACCCTCCAGGAGTATGAGGGGCGTCTTGAGGAGGAGATCGAGGATCTGCCGATCATCCGAGCCCGCCTCGATGATGTGCGCAAGCAGATCAATGGGATGGGGTATATCAACCAGATGGCCGAGGATGAGTTCGCTGAAATCAAGGAGCAGCATGAGTTCTTGACCAAGCAGCTTGGAGACTTGCTCAAGGCCAAAGAGGACCTCGATGAGGTGGTAACCCGCATCAAGGAGCAGAGCGAGGCGCTCTTTTTGGAGAGCTATCGACAGATCTCTCAGAACTTCCAGGCGATGTTCCGCCGCCTCTTCGGCGGTGGTCGTGCTGAGCTCTCCCTCATGGATCCAGAGAACCCACTGGAGAGCGGGATCGATATCCTCGCCCAACCGCCGGGGAAGAAGTTGACCTACCTGAGCCTCTTAAGCGGTGGGGAGCGGTCGATGACCGCAGTGGCCCTGCTCTTTGCTACCTACCAGGTAAAACCCTCTCCCTTTGCCGTCCTCGATGAGATCGACGCCTCCCTCGATGATCGGAATATCGGCTACTTCCTTGCAGTGTTGGAGGAGTTTGCCAAGGAGAGTCAGTTCATCATCATCACCCATAACAAGCATACGGTGATGGGCAGTCAGACCTTGATGGGCGTCACACAGATGGAGCCGGGTGTCTCGACGATGGTCGGCTATAAGATCGGTCACCAAGCCGATGGGGATGTGATTTTAGATGAGAGCGGCGAGCATGCCGTCGATTTTGATAAAGAGGGGCGTCTGCTTGGGAGTTCTTGACAGCTTCCGCGCCTCTACGGTATAAGGTATAACTTGGGCCTAACGCCCTATTTGAGATACGATAATGTTTGATTCAATAAGCCAAAAGTTCTCCTCAATCTTCAGAACATTGAGTGGGAAATCAAAGATCTCTGAGAAGAATGTCCGAGATGCAGTCGAAGAAATCAAGATTGCCCTCTTGGATGCCGACGTAAACCTTCGGGTTGTACGGCGGTTTGTCAACGCTACGATGGAGGAGGCCCTCGGCGAGAAAGTGCTCGAGGCGGTCGACCCTTCACAGCAGTTCACCAAGATCGTCTACGATCGGATGGTCAACCTCCTCGGAGATGAAGAGAACCAAAAACTTACCCTGCGCGGGCCGGATGTAACGAGCACAATCTTGATGATGGGGCTGCAAGGTAGCGGAAAAACTACCACCGCAGCGAAGCTCGCCCGTCGCCTCAAGGCTGACGGCAGGCGGGTGATGCTCGTGGCAGCTGACCTGGTACGCCCTGCTGCGATCCTGCAGCTCCAGGTCCTCGGCGAGGCGGTCGGTGTCCCGGTCTTCGTCCTCGAAGGGGAGAAGGACCCAGCGAAGGTTGCCAAAGCCGCTTTGGCGAAGGCCAAGCGCGAACAGATCAACACCCTGATTGTAGATACCAGCGGACGGATGCACCTCGATGAAATCTTGATGGATGAGATTGTCCGTGTCCGCAATACCCTGAACCCCGATGAGACCCTCTTTGTCGCCGACGCGATGACCGGCCAGAATGCCGTCTCCATCGCCAAGGAGTTTGAAGAGAAGGTTGGCATCAGTGGCGTCGTCCTCTCGAAGTTCGACAGTGACGCCCGTGGCGGTGCCGCCCTCTCGTTACGTTCGGTGGTCGGCAAGCCGATCAAGTTCATCGGAGTGGGGGAGAAGGTAGAGGACTTGGAGGTCTTTTACCCAGATCGCATCGCCAGCCGAATCCTTGGCATGGGCGATATCGTCACCCTCGTTGAGAAGGCCCAAGAGGTCTACGATGAGGCTGAAGCGATCAAGCTGCAGGAGAAGATGGCAAAGAACACCTTCGATCTGCAGGATTACCTTGAGCAGCTGGAGTCGATGGATAAGATGGGCAGTGTCGATAAACTCCTTGATTTGATCCCCGGTGTGCAAGGACAGATTCAAGAGGATGATATCGACACCGAGGAGATGCGCCGGGAGAAGGCGATTATCCAGTCGATGACCTTTGCTGAACGGGAGAATTACCGTATACTAGGGCCTACTCGTCGCAGGCGGGTTGCCGCCGGCAGCGGGACGACGGTCAGCGATGTGAACCGCTTGATCAAAAAGTTTGAAAAGACACGGCTTACGATGCGTAAGCTGATGAGAAATAAAAAATACCAAGCTGCAATGCTGAAACAGATGGGAATGTAGAAGTGGATTTGCAGGAGGAGTTCAGATGAGCACGAGCATGAGATTGAAGAGGATCGGCAGCAAAAAACGCCCAGACTACCGGATTGTAGTTATGGATAGCCGAGCGAAGGCCCAGGGCCGCACCATCGATGAGGTAGGTGAGTACCACCCCCTCGCTGATGAAGAGCAGCAGGTCGTCCTCCAAGTTGAAAAGATCAAGGATTGGTTGGCAAAGGGCGCACAGCCTACCGACACCGTCCGCCAGATCCTCAACAAGCACGGCATCACCGTATCCAGAACTGTCCAGGAATAACCGGGAGTTGGTTGTGGAAAAAGAGTTAGTGGAATATATCGTCAAATCGATCGTCGACGTTCCTGATGAGGTCTCTATCAGCGTAGTGGAGGGCGAAAAGTCCACCATCTTAGAGCTGCGAGTGGCCAGCGAGGATGTCGGAAAAGTGATCGGTAAGCAAGGACGGATCGCAAAGGCGATTCGCACGATCCTCAGCGCAAGCGCCACCAGAGATGGTAAGCGTGTAGTCTTGGAGATCTTAGACTGACGCGATGGCGCAAGAGTCTTTGATCTGGACCGCTACCATCCGTCGCCCCTTTGGGGTCCATGGAGAGGTGCGAATCCATACACACAACGCTGAGTTTCGGCATCTCGAAAAACTGAAAACAGTCACCCTCCGCTCCGCCGATGGTACGCTCCTCTTTGTGGAGGTCAGCGGCTTTCGGGTGGTAGGTGGAGAGCCGATGATGCGCTTTGTTGGTTACGAGAGCCCAGAAGCAGCGCGAACGCTCAATGGCATGCACCTCTTGGTCAAGCGCAGCGAAGCGACCCCCCTACAAGCGGGGGAGTTCTACACCGCAGACTTGATCGGGTGTACCCTCTATGCCGATGAGCAGGAGCTCGCCATCGTAGCGGCGACTGTCGACGGTGCTCAGGCAATCTTGCTTGAAGTGCAGCTGCTCGATGGCAGTGGCACACGCATGGTACCCTTCCTCGGTGAGTATATCGGCGAGGTTGATATTGTGAAAAAGCGAATTGAACTGCTGACTCCTTGGATTTTGGCATGAAGTTGACGATATTCACCCTTTTTCCTGAAATGGTAGAGGGGTTTTTCACCAACTCGATCATGAAGCGCGCTGTCGAGCGCTCCTTGATCACCTATGACCTGATCAACTGGCGAGACTGGGCGACCGATCGTCACAAAAAGTGTGATGATATCCCCTATGGGGGAGGAGCGGGGATGGTGCTCTCCTGTGAACCGCTCTGCCGTGCCTTGGATGCTGTTGATGCGAAAGAGAAGCGGGTTATCTACCCGTCCCCCTCTGGACGTCTGCTTGACCAAGCATACGCCAAAGAGCTCAGTGAGAGTGAGGAGTTACTCTTCATCTGCGGGCACTATGAGGGGCTTGATCAGCGGATTATCGACACCTACGTCGACGATGAAATTTCCATCGGCGACTATGTAATATCGAGCGGAGAGGTTGCTACCTTGGTTATCGTAGACGCGCTCTACCGCTTAATCGATGGGGTGATTACCCAGGACTCTCTCAGTGAGGAGAGCTTTCAGGACGGACTGTTGGAGTACCCACAGTATACTCGGCCTGAGACCTATTGCGCAAAATCCGTGCCTGAGGTACTATTGAGCGGGCATCACGCCAAGATTGAAGAATGGCGACTTGAAAAACAGCTTGAGCGCACCATACTGCGCCGGCCGGAGTTGCTCGAGGTAGCAGACCTTGACGCTACCACAAGAAAAGTATTTAATGCATTGAGAATCAAGAGTGCGAAGGGGACCATAGACGATGGATGTAATTAGAGCTATTGAGTCACAACAGATGAAAGAGAACGCTGAAAACTTCAGCGTAGGTGATACCGTACGAGTCCATTTCCAGATTGTTGAGGGCGCAACGATGCGTACTCAGATCTTTGAAGGCTTAGTAATCTCCAAGAACAACGGTGGAATCAGACGCACCTTTACTGTGCGAAAGATCTCCTATGGCGTTGGTGTTGAGCGAATTTTCCCGCTGCACTCACCCCGCGTTGAGAAGGTGGAAGTAATCCGCCGTGGCCGTGTCCGCCGTGCCAAGCTCTACTATATCAGAGAGCGTGTTGGTAAGAAGGCGAAGGTCAAGGAGCTTATCCGCAGAAAGAATGCCTAAGGATAGGCACACCGTAGAAATCAGGGGGACGGGCAACTGTCCCCTTTCTTGTGCTTGCTAGCGGTGGCATAAGTAGGGTAGGCTAATCACAGAGGTGGTAATGGCTGAAGAGAAGAAAGAGAAGAGACAACGCAAACGAGGCGATCGGCGCTCCCGTGGGCGGAGAAAGTCCTCCAGGGGCTCCCAGAAGCGGAAACGCGAAGATTCGCTCTTGCCAAAGATTCGAGTTGGCACACACCGCTCCAAGCTCCCACCGCTTCCGGTAAAGTCGGTCGTTGAACCGAATGAAACCTGTGGATTTTGCCAAGAGCCGATCGATCTGATCGCCAGCGCAGTGACCCATCCCGATGGAGGCTTCGCCCATTTTGATTGTGTGCTGAAGCAGCTTGCCAGTACCCGCAGCCTCGCTGAAGGAGAGCGGATCTCCTATATCGGGCGGGGGATGTTCGCTGTGATCAGCGAAGCCAATGATGGAACAATCACCATCGTCGAAGAGATCATCTGGGAAGAGCCCAAGCAGTTTGCTGAGATGAAGAAGTATGTGGAGGCACAGAAAGAATGAGCAGTAATACCCGTATTGCGATGCTCCCTGGTACCTTTGACCCCCCGACCAATGGGCATCTGGATATCATCGAGCGCAGTGCCGCCCTCTTTGACACCCTCTATGTGGTGGTAGCGGTCAATGTACAGAAGCAGCCCTTCTTCTCCTCCGAGGAGCGGGTAGCGATGCTCAAGGAGTTGGTCGATGCCTATCCAAACGTCCATGTGGTCAGCTACAAGGGGCTGGTCGTCGACTTCGCCCGGACCCACGATGTGGGGGTGATGATCCGAGGCGTACGCGCCTTGGTAGACTTTGGCTATGAGTTTGAGCTAGCGATGACCAACAAACAGTTAAATCCGGAGTTGGAGGTGCTCTTTATGCCCACCAGCCCTGAGTACTTCATGCTCCGCTCCAGTGCGATCAGGGAGATGGCAGCCTACGGAGCGGATATCAGCCCGATGGTCCCCCCGTTGG
>DASRNL010000171.1:0-8331 GCA_035647415.1 Sphaerochaeta sp.
CTACAAACAGCTCAATGAAAACCAATCACTGGTCTTTACCCACGAGAGCACGGTAGAGTTCGCCGGAAAGAACCTGCTCAGCGAGGTGGACTATACCTCTGTCACCGATAAGACCCACCTGAAAATACAAAAAGAGACGAACATCGATGATCTCTTTGTGACGATGATCATCGACCGCGCCTCCTTTCGGCCCCCGCTGCTCTTGGTCATCCTGGTGAGCGCACTTACCGCCATCGCCTTTTCCCTCATCGGCAGCGCCTTAGTGCTGGTGATCGCCAAGCGGACCACCCGCGATTTCAGTACGATGACACAGATGATCGAAGAGATTGGCGAGGGCACCTACACCGGGGATATCACCCCCCGCTACAGCGATGAGGTCGGTGCCCTGATCGATGGGATGAACCAGATGTGGCGCACCCTTGGCCGGCAGATGGCGATGATACAGCATGAGGAGGAGGAGAAGTACCGCTACCGCTCACAGATGCTCACCGAGCAGATAAACCCCCATTTCATCTACAACACCTTGGAGATCATCAATATGGAGGTCAACAAGGAGCACTACCAAGGGGCAAGCGAGATGATTCAAGCGTTCGCCTCCTTCTTGCGCTACTCGCTGAACCAAGGGGAGGACATGACCACCTTACAGCGGGAAGTCGACCATATCCGCAAATACCTGATGATTATGAACACCCGCCTCGGCGCCCAAATCATCTTCAGCAGCGACTGCCCCGCAGAGCTACAACACTACCGAATCCCCAAATCGATCCTCCTGCCTTTGGTTGAGAACGCCATCCGCCACGGCTTTGACACCAACGGTGCAGCACAGCCGATGTTCTTACCCACCATCACCATTCAGGCGCAAAAGACAGCGGAGCAGGTGACCCTGAGGGTCATCGACAACGGCAAAGGGATCGACATCGCCCAAGCAACAAAGGCCCTCACTGAGGGCCCGTCGCCATCGGGGCATGTAGGGCTGAACAATATCTATCACCGTCTCAGCCTCTACTTTAGTCGGGTGGAGATGGACTTCTCTTCCATCCCCGGCTATAGCAATGTGGTCTCAATCACCTTAGAGGGACCGATTCAAGCAGCAAGCACTTCCCCTTAGGGACGTTCAACCCAGATCGCCGAACTCCAAGCGCTATCCCCCTTCTCTTCAAAGGCGCGCAGATAGACGCTCGCTCCATCGCCAACCGGGAGGCTTTGATGCACCTCAACTGCACAGCTGCTGATATCCATCTCTTCGCTGAGACGGAGCGCTGGAGAGACAAATCCATCCATATACTCCACCGTGGTCCCCTGCTGTAACGCAGCGCTCTCATAGGAGAAGCTCCGCTGGATGCGTTTCTCCCCTACCTGAGCGGTTACGCTGAAGTGCAAGGTGTACGGCCCATCTCCCACCAGGCCAAAGCCCAGGCCTTGGGTGTCGTCGGTGGTAGCGTTGGTATTGCCAGCGGTACGACATGAGAGGGTGATCGTCTCTCTAGAGTGCCTAAGGTGGGGGGCGACCGCCAGATCATCGGAGGGAACGCTCAAAGGATCGACGACATACTCGCCGCGTAGCCTGCCCACCACATCCACAAAGCTGGCGCCTTCTACTTGCAACGTGAGCTCCCATGCGGTGGGGACCCCTCGTTGGCCCCAGCCCAATGCAAGGTCAAAGCGCTTGTGGTCGGTGCTCTGCTTCTTCGGATAGTGGGTCGAGTAGACCTCGTTGTTCACCAGCACCTCCACCCGTGCTAAGGAGGAGGGTGCGAGGACATAGGCATCGAGGTCCACCGTCTTTTGGTCGGTGATCACCGTCGACCCGACGCTCTGATCCTCGATGAAGTACGCCATAGCGATGGGATCTCCGCTATAGGCGACTGTCTGACGAAGCAGCAGGGCATCCCAGATTTCATCGCTTTTCTGCGCTGTAGCCCAGACCCCGGTCTTCCCTGAGCCATAGCTGCCTGGGGCGGCATTGTGGTGGTCGGTACAAGCGGTCACCCCAAACTTAAAGCCCCGTGCTAGGCCGCCTTGGTAGGTGTTGTCCTGCGAGAGCGGTCCCATCGTATGCAGATACGCTGGCAGTGCGTGCTCGCTCTCCGAAGCGCCATGCATCGACATGATCTCCACCAAGGGGCTGGAGTGCTCGCGGTAGGTCTCCCAGTTGATACCCCGAAATCCAGTCTTATAGCCGATATGGTGGGGCATACAGATCAGACCCGATGTTGCAGGATCGTTGGTCTCAATCAGATCCACCAGACGGGTATCCTCCCCTGTGGGATCTTCAGGCAGCGGACGATCGAGGTCCTGGACGATAATCGTGTAATCACCATGGACAAAGCTGTGGAACTCATAGGAGGCGAAGGGGACGATGCCGCTTTCGCTGCTCTCTTTCATCAGTTTCTGATAGTATGGCCAGAGGGTTCGTAGTTTCTGAAATCCGCTATTGTGGTACTCTTGCACCGCAGGGGGCACCGGCTGCAGCCCGCTGTCCATATCCGGCCAGGCAAAGTGCCCGGTGACGGTGAAGAAATCCAGCTGCTGTTGGGCGAAGGCGATCGCCTTCTCCAGCGACCCGTGCCCGTAGCTGATATTACAGTGGTTGTGTAGATCCCCGATATAGAGGCGGTGGCTCTCAAGCCACTTGCGCTGCTCTTCCTTCTTGGCCAACCCCTCACTAAAGATACTCGTAAAGTTCTGCATACTCCCTCCCAATCTTCCCATAGCTCGAGCGCACGCTCATGCGGTGCATTGTAATAAGATGTGCGCGCTTCTGTCTATCGCCCCTATGCCCTTGATCAGCAGAACGCTTCTTCAAGCAACTTGTAGCTTCAGCAGTTTTTCATTAAACTCACTCTTGATACACCTATGAAAGGAGCAGACGATGAAAGGTAAAAATTACGTCTTCGGTAAAGAGATTGAAGCAACGCCAGCTGGCGAAGGAGTCACCAGAAAGGTGCTTGCCTATAACGATGATTTGATGCTCTGTGAGCTTCACTTCGAGAAAGGGGCAGTTGGGGCGTTGCACAGTCACCCCCACCAGCAGATCACCTATGTGGTCGCAGGGAAGTTTGAGTTTGATATCTCCGGTGAGAAGCATATCGTTGAAGCAGGCGATTCGCTCTATAAAGAGCCGGATGTGCTCCATGGGGCAGTCTGCCTTGAGGCAGGAATCCTCTTGGACTTCTTCACCCCGATGCGCGCAGACTTTGTAGAGTAAGCAAAGCTGCACGTTCACACTGCGGGTGTGATACCCCATCGCTATGACGAGTTACCCTCTTTCATATTCTGGGAGTCGGGAGCTCAATTAAGCGATGGGGCTTTTCTTTTCAGTGCCTCTACAAAGCAACGACAACAGCGCTAGCTAGCTCGTCCCATCTCTGCGGCGCAATTGGTAATCAATGCTTATTATAGGGGTATGCATATAAAAATCAGCGTACCAAGCTGAAGAGCGGCTATCGTTTATCGATAGCCGATGTTACGATGCAGCAAGTTAGCACGCGCGCACTGCTGCCGCTGCAGTGTGCACGCCTGCATCCTTTTTCTGTTTTACTACACGCTAACCACATTCATCGCTGCCCCTTCCAAGAAGGAGCGGAGGTTCTCTACCGCAATCCCCATCAGGCGAGCGCGGCTCTCTTTTGGCGCCCAAGCGATGTGTGGTGTGATGAGGATATTCTTCGCTGTGAGCAAGGGGTTCGTAGCTTCGATGGGCTCTTTCGAGACCACATCCAGGGCAGCATACCCTACCTTGCCACTGTTCAGCGCTGCGGCAAGATCCTCCTCGACGATGAGTGGACCGCGGCTGGTGTTGATGATAATCACCCCATCCTTCATCAAGGCGATGTTCTTTTTGTTGATAATCCCTTCGGTCTCTGCAAAGAGTGGACAGTGCAAGCTGACTACATCGCTCTTTTGTAGCAGCTCTTCTAAGGAGACGTAGACATCTGAATGCTCAGGCTGCGGAAAACTATCGTAGGCGATAACCCGCATGCCAAAGGCACGGGCAATCGCAGCAACTGCTTGGCCTATTCTCCCATAGCCGATCAGGCCCATCGTCTTGCCAGCGAGCTCCATCAGTGGATAGTCCCAGAAACAAAAGTCTGGGTTTGCACTCCACCTACCCTCCTTCACCGCATCGCTGTGCCGCTGCACATGATGGGCGATCTCCAAAAGCAGCGCGAAGGTGAACTGTGCTACAGCATCGGTGCCATAGGTAGGGATGTTGGTCACCACCACCTTGTGTTCGCTTGCAGCATTGACATCCACCACATTGTAGCCGGTGGCCAGCACACCGATATACCGCATATCGCTTGCAGCGGCGATAGTCTCTTTGGTCAGGGGGGTCTTATTGGTTATGACGATCGAAGCGCCTGCGATTCGATCGAGGATCTCATCTTCGCTGGTTCTGTCATAGACAGTAAGGTCTCCCAGCTGGGAAAAGCCGTCCCATTGCAGGTCGCCTGGGTTTAAGGTAAAGCCGTCTAGTACAACAATTTTCTCACGCATGTTCAGCCTCTGTAATTCTTCATAATGATAGGTTGTATCCTACCATATTCATTTGTTTTATGCAGCAGCCCACAGGCATGTTTTTGCAGATTTTTAGACGAATCAACTCCCAGTAACTGATTAGTACGCAATAACATGTGTGGCTTTAGGGCGGGACACAGAAAAGTGTTTCAAAACTGATCAGCCATGGGACATCTGTACACCGACTGCCTGGGTGGCTTCCCGTAGTATCGGTGCGAACACCGATGAAAAAACACGTTGAGAAACAAGGCGTCCTGCTGGATGTATTTTGTTTCAAAGTAAAACATTCTCATCTGGATAATATGCTGAGAAACAGCCTCCGATTGAGTATACTTAAGAAGAGGAGTTTTTAGCATGAAAGGAAAGACATTTCAGATGGCTATGAGCCGCAGCGTTGACCCGGTTACCCAGCTCGAGGTGACACGGATTACTGACAATAAAGCCAACTACGACAGGCCATACTTTACCACCCCACAGTTCACCAGCGATGGCAAATACACCCTATTCGCCTCAGACGTCACCAAAACCTCCATCGTCAAGAACCCCGATGCCCCCGCGATTGGGAAAATCGGCTTTGGCGAGCTCTTCTTGTTAGAGCTGGAGAGTGGAAAAGCGCTCCAGCTGACCCAAGGAGAGGCGATTAAGATGGGCCACGGAGCCCATGCAATGCTCTCCTACGATGGCAAGCATGCCTACTACTACAGCAACGAGCACCTCAAGGTGGTCTCGCTTTCCACCCTAGAGAGCACCTCGTTGATGGAGATTCCCTTCTCCTACAACTTTCACAGTCTCTCGATGACCAAAGATTGTCGGTATATCGCCTTCACTGTTGTCGAGGAAGTACCCCTGCTCACCGCCCGCTTTGCGAACCCGCTAGCTGAGGCAGCTCCGGGAGCACGGGAGCGCTTCTATAAAGAGCCGAGCAGCCTGGTCATTCGCTATGATACCCAGCTCAATACCGCCGAGGTCATCGCCGGGGGTCATCACCGAATTACCCACGTCAGCCTCAAACCTGATGATGGGGATTCGCTGCTCTTCTGCCATGATGGTCCATGGCATCTGGTTCAGCGGTTGTGGAGAGCGAACGCTGCAAGCGATGTAATTGAGCCGCTGTTTGTGCAGCAGCACAACCTCGAGGGGGTCGTCCATGAGTTCTTCACCCCCTCCGGTCGTGTCGGCGCTCAGTACTCCTATCGCTATAAGCCGGAGATGGATTTCTTCCTCTTCGCCGATGTCTATATGGACTACGATGGGAAGAACCAGGAACGTTTCTACTATCGGTATCAGCGCCCCGGTCATATCAGCGTGAGCACCGATGAGCTGTTGGCAGTCGGTGATACGGCGATGGTTGCCAAGGATATGGAGGATTGGGAGCGGTATGTTTCGCTGGTACGCTACAACAGGGAAGATCACTCAGCGCAAGCCGGAATCCTCTGCACCCACGACACCTCGGGGAAGAAGTCAGCGCATGTGCACCCGGTCTTCACCCCCGATGACCAACGGATTATCTACTCCTCCGATGCAGAGGGGTATTTGAATATCTACAGCGTTGCTGCGGATGAGTCCAAGGCGATCTGGGAACTGTAAAAAGAGTACGGTACACCCCAACGGCCGAGCGGATTATCGCTGGGCCGTTCTTTATTCGCTTTGCCTCTTTCCTAGGAGAATCGTCGCCGATATAGCGCTCATCAGCTGCTGAAAGAAGATGCCGATCATCACCGGAATCGCTACCGCAGGGGCGAAAAACTCCACTGCGAGCACCAGAGCTGCGTTGATATTGCGCAGCCCTGAGGCGAACATCAGACTCGTCGCCTGAGGTCGCTTCAGGCGGGCAAGAGCCCCAAAGCCACGGGCCAGTGAGAACCCGACGAAGGTGAAGAGGATGCACCCGATGACGATGGGGACCAGCTGCAACGAAATAATCGAGAAAAACGACTCGGAGAGCTGGCTGGCATTGATCGTCATCAGCACAAAGATCGCTACCTTGGTGAACGGTTTCAACGAGGGGGTCACATACTCGTTTACTTTGTTCTTGGAGATTCGGGTGATGCTCATCCCCAAGAGCGATGGGATCAGTACCATCTTAAAGAGGGAGAGCACCATGCCGGTGACATCGAAGTCCACCGACGATTGGCTGAGAATTTTCATCATCATCGGCGTAGAGATCGGCGCTAAGATCGTTCCGATCAAGAGCAACATCAAAGAGAGAGCAGGATCGCCTCGGTAGATGGAACTCCACACATAGCTGACCACCGCAGTGGGGACCGAACACAGGAGGTAGAACCCCAACATAGTCTCCGGTTCTGTGGGGAAGAAGAGCTGCATTGCGATCCATACGACGAAGGGAAAGAGGAGGTAGGAGTGCACGATAAAGAGAAGGATCGAGATTGGCTTTTTGATGATCGTAACAAAGTCAGGGAAGTGGACACCAAAACCGCCGACCAGCGAAACGAACGCAAACAACCAGAAGGTTGCCGGTTTGAAGTGGCTGATACGACTGCCTAAGATGAGCCCGATAATAATGCCAGACGGGGTGATAATTGGCATCAATCGCTCCAAAAAGGTATTGATGCGAATCAGCCCCGTCTCAATGGCTGAGAACATTTCTTTCCAAGTTTTTTTCAACATTTCGCTTGGTGCTAGTATGATTCCTTCACAAGGGTTTTGGCAATAGCTTCGATCAACTCTCTGCTCGGTGCCTTACGGTCCTCTTTTGAAACCTCGATGATCAACTGATAGAGATCCACCTGTTGCTCCTCTGCCACCGTGGCAAAGAGCGAGGCGAAGCTGGAGTGACAGCCAGCGAAGCCGTAGACAAGATCGATCGGGGCGACCGGAGGATGGTAATCGTAGCGTGCCATCTCCGGAATCAACTCATCATCTAAAAAGTGCAACAGCTTCAGCATTTCGACATCCATGAGGTCGCCTTGCATCTGTAGCGCTGCCACGATCAACTCGGTTGCACAGTTTCCTGCGCTTCGCGCCATTCCCAGCAATCCACAATCGATCTCCTTCGCTCCAGCTTTTGCTGCAGCAAGGCCGTTTGCTACCGAAAGACCGAGGTTGTTGTGCCCATGAAAGCCGATGGGAATCGGCACCGCATCCACCAGGGCACCGACGTACGACTCGACCATCGTCGGAGTCATCGTGCCGGCAGAGTCCATGATCGTCAGCCCATCGAGCCCCGCTGCATAGAGCAGCTTTGCCTCCTCGGCAAGTTCCTGGGCGCTGATGATGTATCCCTTCATTGCAGCATATCGACACTTCAGGCCAGCTGCTTTGATCAGCTTGATCTTTTCAACCGAATCCGCTCCATCGCCTGCGTTAGCTCCGAGGCGCAAGAAGTGCAGACCAGAATCAGCAGCAAGGGCGACCGTCTCTTCGTTCACATTCTTCACCCCGATGAACATGCCAATTTCAGCCTCCAAGAGGTACGGCTTCACCAAAGCGAGGTACTCTCTATCGGTCAATGGGGCGATGGAGTTGTTCGCATCATAGGCACCAACTCCAAGGCAGTTTCCCATCTCAATGGTCTTGATATTGGCTGCGATGAGCCCTTCGAGCATCATCGTTGTCTGGTTTGCATCAAACCCGTTGCCAATTACATTTGCTCCATCTCGGAGCGTACAATCGAATAATTTCATCTTTTCGGTCCTTTTTACCGTTCAATCTCAAACGCTACCTCGTAGCGTGCTGCGAGCTCTGCAAGCTCCTGATAGACACTCTCTGAGAGCGGCATCCCCTCTGCCTTGCGCTGTTCACAGGTGTGAATTTCAATCTCACCGGGCATGTAGATCTCTTCTGCGTCTGGAC
>DASRNL010000172.1:0-4830 GCA_035647415.1 Sphaerochaeta sp.
TCCAGATACCCATAGATGGCGCGCATCCGCTCGCTGTGCTCACTCGCTCCGCCTCCGAGGCGCTCCAGGCGCTCCAAGGTGACCAAGAAGGGTTCACTCTCGTCCTCTTTGTCGATGAAGGTGAGGATCGCCCCAGCTTTCTCTTGATCTTCGATGAGCTCAACCAACTCCCGTTGGACTGCATCGCGGCCGATCTTGCGCAGCTTGTCCACCGAACGGAGGATCTCGGCGGTGTGCTGATCGATTTCCAGATGGCTGAGCATCTGGTTGAAGAGCCCACGGTGGGCGAGGTGGAAGCGGTAGTTTTTAACCCCGATCTCAGCGAAGGAGTCATCCATCACACTGAGGATCTCAAAGTCCGCTTCAGCGGTATCGAGGCCAACGATATCAAAATCGCACTGGATGAACTCCCGGTAGCGACCCTTCTGGGGATTCTCCCCGCGCCACACCTTGTCGATATGAAAGCGCTTGAAGGGCATCGGCAGCTGCCTGCGGTGTTGGGCGAGGAAGCGGGCGAAGGGGACAGTCAGGTCAAAGCGCATCGCAACCTCTCGACCGCCGTTGTCGACGAAGTGGAAGATCTGCTTGTCGGTCTCTCCACCGCCTTTGCCGAGGAGGACCTCCATATACTCGAGCACCGGGGTATCGATGGGGACAAACCCATAGGAGCAGAAGAGGGTCTCGAGGCGATCGATAATCGCTTTTTTAGGGATCTCTGCGGTAGGCAGGGAGTCTCTGAACCCCTTCAATACTCGTGGTTTTATAATCTGTGGTCGCTCTGGTTTCTGGCTCATCGCTTGGCGCTCCTGTTGAATTTTACCCGTCTATAGTGTACAAAGAGTCTATAATGAATCGCCGCTCTCCTGCAATACGGAGCGCTGGCTACGATACTTTTACCCTTGAGGCAAGATGCTAATACGATACAAACAAGACGAACATGGCAAGACCGTTGCTGTGGCCAATATTTACACCCAGAGTGAACACAAAATTAAAACCCACCACATCGACCGAGATGCGCTGTGGGTGATTAAAAAACTCCAGAACAGCGGCGCTGAAGCCTACCTGGTCGGTGGGGCAGTGCGCGACCTCTTACTCGGTCACATCCCCCACGACTTTGATATAGCAACCAGCGCTTCCCCGCGCCAGGTGCAGCGGCTCTTCTACAATGCCCGCATCATCGGCAAGCGCTTTAAGCTGGTGCACATCATCTTTAAAGAAAAGATCCTTGAAGTCTCAACCTTCCGCAGTGGCGAGGAGGTGGAGGAGGGGAACAACAACGTCTTTGGCTCGATCGAACAGGATGCCAAGCGACGGGACTTCTCCATCAACAGCTTCTACTACGATCCTTCCAACGGGCAGCTGCTGGACTTCAACGCGGGGATGGAGGACTTCAAGAAGAAACGGATCAGCTCGGTGATCCCTTTGGATGAGACCTTCATCGAAGATCCAGTGCGGATGATCCGGGCGATCAAGTACGCAGTTATCACCGGCTTTACGTTGCGCTTTAACGTGCGCATGGCGATCAAGAAGTATAGCGGAGAGCTCGGGCGGATCTCCACCAGCCGGCTCACCGAGGAGGTCAACAAAATCCTCGCCAGCGGGCATAGCCGTGCTATCATCGCTGAGTTAAAGCGGTATAAGCTTTTGCAGTTCATGCTGCCTGCCTTCTCTATCTATAGCGATTATGAGCAAGTTCAGGCATCCCTTGCTACCCTCGATGAGCGGGTGAACAAAGCGATTAAGGGGGGCAGTGAACTGCCCTTAAGCGATCTCTTGCTCGGGTTGGTGGAACCCTTGATCATCTTCACCGGCGATACGATGAGCCCTGAAGAACGCTTCAAGGAGACCTTCCGACAGATTAAAGTGCTGATCTCTCCGATCACTCCGCCGAACTACTACGTCGAACGTGCCAGCGAACAGCTGCTCAAAGACCGTGGGTTTAAGACCCCCCGCAACTGCGTTCGCCATCAACGGCCGATGACCCGCGCCCCCAGAGGCAGAGGGCAGAAAAAAAGTCGTCCGAGTGGCGGTGGGCAGACCAAGCGCAGGCGTCCACAGCGTGGGGCGCAGAGCCGTCCCAAGCAAGGACAAGGGCAGCAGTCAAAGCAGCAGCAGAGCCAGCAGAAACCTCAGAGGCAGCAGGCTTAGCCCCACTCTTCAATCTCAATATTTACATTGTGTACGGTGATCGATCCGTAACGCTCAAGACTGTCACCGATATACTCCTGTAACTCACGGAGCGTCGAGGAGATATGGTGCTGCATCGGAGCGCGCAAGGTGACGTGCAGGGCATACCCGTCATCTTTGGGGTGTGCCTTCACCATCTTCACTCGAATCTGTGAATCAAACTCATCGAGGCAGTGGGTGACCATCTGCGTAAGTGCCGCTTCGGTGACCTTCGTCTCCCCGTAGCGGGAGAAGGGGGGGCGGACGATCGTCTTTTCAAAGCTATTGTTCCGTTTGACAAAGCGATCGGTGCGCTTCTTCTTGGAGAAGACGCGCATCGTATCGTAGACAATCTGAGGGTAGGTGCGAGTGATTTCAATGGAGGGCACCGGAATGACGTGTTTTCCCTCGGCATAGCGAGTACGAATCGCCGTTTCTATCTGTTCGCGTGTGGCGATATCCTCAATGTGAAAGAGGCGCTCTGGCTGCGGCAGCTGCAGCTGTTCGGCTATCTTGTAGACCATCTTCTCACTGGTACCGATGATGAGGATCTTGGAGTACCGCTCCTTCTCCAACGCTGTGAGCACTTCATTGCGGTGCTGCTCATCATCGAAGACCGCAGCACGCACCGCACCGAGGACATTGGTCTCCCGTTTGGCAGACTTACCTGCCAAGATCCGATCCCCTCGAATCAAGAGCCCATCATCTATAATCAGTTCAATGCGATACTTCTGGGCGACCAACTTGGAACGAAAGCTTTTGCCAGTACCACTTTTTCCCACCAACGCATAGACTTTCTTTCGTTTCAGCTTCCAGAACGCATATTTAAAAATGCGATTCATGTTTTCATTATACTGTTTTTCCTGTACAATAGAACAGTCTTTATAAAAAATACGGTCATTTTTGTTGTACACCGAAGTAAGGAGCCCAAACCGATGCGATTAGTACCTACATTCAGAAAGGGTGGCGTCCATCCTGATGATAAGAAGGTATTCAGCCGCTTGCAGCCCATCGAGCGCCTTCCGCTACCGGAAGAACTGATTGTACCGCTATCACAGCACCTCGGCTCCCCTGCAACTGCCCTCAAGGCAAGGGGGGATAGTGTAGTTCGAGGAGAGCGGATTGGAGAGGCGAGCGGGTTTATCAGTGCTGATGTCCACGCTCCGGCAAGCGGCGTGGTAAAAGAGATTCGAAAGATCACCCTTGCCAACAGCGTCATCTGTGATGCGCTAGTCATCACTGTCGATGCAGAGCAGCCTACTGAATCCGTAGTAGAGAGGGATTGGCAAGCACTCAGCGCTGAACAGATTATCAGCAGCGTGAAGGAGATGGGGGTTGTCGGCCTCGGTGGGGCGACCTTCCCCACCCATGTGAAACTTTCGATCCCCCGCGATCGTAAGATCGACACCTTTGTCGTCAACGGTGTTGAGTGTGAACCCTACCTCACTGCCGACCATCAGCTGATGCTAGAGCATGCCGATGCGGCGCTTCAGGGCGCCTTAATCTGTGCCAAAGCTACCGGAGCTGAGCGGGTTATCGTCGGTATCGAGCGCAACAAGCCCGATGCGATTGAGCACCTCTCTCAGGTAGTAGCAGAGAAGGGCTACCCGATTGAGGTGGTCGGCCTTAAAGTGAAGTACCCCCAAGGGGATGAAAAACAGCTGCTCAAAGCGACCTTGAACCGAGAGATCCCCTCGGGAAAGCTCCCCTTGGATGTGGGGGCGGTGGTTGCCAATATTGGAACGTGCCTCGCAATCTATGAGGCGGTGGTCTTGCAAAAGCCCCTCTATGAGCGCATCGTAAGCGTCACCGGCGAGTGTGTCGCCGAGCCGAAGAACCTCCTTGTTCCGGTGGGCACCAAGGTCAGCGATCTGCTCTCGTACTGCGGTGGCGTTACGAGCGAGCCAGAGAAGCTGGTCAGCGGCGGGCCGATGATGGGCTTCTCCTTCTTCGATGAAGAGACCCCGGTGACCAAAGGTTTCAGTGGGCTTTTAGCCCTACCTGCTGCAAAACAGGTTCGCCAGAGCCCCTGTATCAACTGTGGGCGCTGTGTCGCCGCCTGTCCGATCGGCTTGATGCCGGCTCACCTCTATCGCCTCATCGACAACCGAGAGTACCAAGATGCGATGGCAGAAAGCTTGATGGACTGCAAGGAGTGCGGAAGCTGCGCCTTCGTCTGTCCGGCACAGCTACCCTTAGTACATATGTTTAAGACTGGTAAGAAACTTGGGAGGACACACTGATGAATACCGAACCGAAGTTGACTGTCTCCTCCTCGCCACACCTGCACAAGAAGGACTCGACAGCGAATATTATGTTCCACGTCTCACTGGCGTTACTCCCTGCCTTAGGGTGGGGCGTCTACGTCTTTGGCATCAGAGCCTTGACGGTGGTACTGATCTCCATCGCTACGGCGATGCTCAGCGAGTACCTCTTAGGGAGGATACACAAAGAGTGTACCCTCTGGGATGGGTCTGCACTGCTCACCGGCTTGCTGGTCGGCTTGAATATGAGCCCCTCGATCCCCCTCTTTATTCCGGTGATCGCAAGCGCCTTTGCGATCTTCGTCGCCAAGTGGGTTTTCGGCGGCTTAGGGGCAAACTGGGCGAACCCCGCCCTGGCAGGAAGAATCTTTGTCTTCTTCTCCTTTACCACCCCGATGTC
>DASRNL010000173.1:0-5927 GCA_035647415.1 Sphaerochaeta sp.
ACTTTCCATCTCGGTTTTTTTGAATGTTGGCATCGGTGTCAGAGTTTTGTAGTTCCTTGGTTACCAGGCTGATAGCGGTCTTCTGATTAAGATCTGAGAGACGTGAGTAGCGCAGCGAGTGGGTACGGTCAAAGACCAAGAGATCCAAGGGGCTTTGTTCGAGCAAGGATTTGAAAAACTTGCTTGCCTCCTGCTGCTGTTGGATGCAACGGGACATCGTAATCGCCTGATTGACTGCCAGCTGGATACTATCTTTGCCGGTGGTCACCAGGATGGTGTTCAATCCTATCTTTCGTGCGATTTGGTCGGTTCCCATCCCCGAGACGAGGAAGCGGTACCCCTTCTGCCAAAGCTCATGCATCAAGGGTTCGGCACTCTCCATCTGGTAGAGTGTGTAGATGTCTATATCCATCTGCAGGATATTTCTCAAAATATGGGCTTGGCTGGTAATCGAAGTGAAGCCCACCACTACGAACTTCTCTTGATAGTTTTCCGCCAGCTTGATAGCGAGCAAGACATCGGTTATGGTGATTGGAATATCGATCACCGGAACATCGGGAACTGCTTTTCTGATCATCTTAGCAGACTCTCCGCGTGACAAAATAGCATCGAATTGTCGGCCCTTTTGTTCAGCAAGCTGCTGAGCACTGTACAAATTTGCAACATATGTCTCGATATACACGGTGCTGTTATATCGTCGTGCAATTTCAGTAGTTGCGATTTTTATGCTCTCGCTGGGGACAATCGCGAGGATTCGAACTCGATTCGAGGGTTTAGTGGCTAGTTGTTCCATAGTTGAACACAAGAATACCATGAAATTTGCTTTTTTGCAATCCTGTTTCAAATAGATACAGAAAAGGGCGGTTTGCACGTTGCTTCATCGCCCGTTGCACCCGATGCTTAAGCTACCGAGAGTGTGGAGGACGTATGCAGCAACTGAAGAGAGAGACAGGATGGTATGGTAAACACGCCAACACCCTATTCCCATTGATCCTGATTCTGCCCACTTTAATTTTCTTAGGGGTCTTTTGTTTCTACCCGATGTTCAGAAGCCTAGGGTATGCGCTGACCAATATGGATCGCAGCAACCCCAGGCTCACCACCTTCATCGGGTTGGCGAACTTCAAGAAGATCTTCACCGAGGATAAAATCTTCCCAGTGACGCTGATCAACTCATTGAAGTGGGTATCAGTAGAGGTGATCTGTCAGCTGGTATTTGGCATGATCTTTGCGTTGATCCTCAACCAGCAGTTTTTCGGCAGAGGGATCGTCCGAACCTTCTGCTTTGCCCCGTGGGCAGTCTCCGGGGTGTTGACCACGATGCTCTGGGTGCTCATCTACAACGAACACATCGGTCTGTTGAACAATACCTTGATGCTGATGGGCAAAGGACACCTCACCCGTGCCTGGGTGCAGAATATCGACTCTGCCTTCAGCGCTGTTGCAATCGCCGAGCTCTGGCGTGGGATACCCTTCTTCACCATCACCTTGCTCGGTGGTCTGCAAGGGGTTCCCCTTGAGCTCTACGAGTCGGCGAAGATCGATGGCTCCAACGCTTGGAAGAGCTTCTGGCTGATCACCATCCCGTGCATGAAGGAGTCGATCATCTTTGCAACGCTGATGCGAACAATCTGGGAGTTCCGCTCGGTGGACTTGATCTTAACGATGACCAACGGTGGGCCACTGCGCAAAACGCTGACGCTCCCCATTTATATGTATAAGACAGCAATCGAGGATGGATACTATGGGTATGGAGCAGCCTTGACGGTGATTCTCTTCCTCATACTCAGTGTCTACGTAGTGTTCTTCCTCAAGGTGAACAACTTTGGTAAGGGAGTGGATGAGTGATGACTATTACTGCAAGAAAGATAAAAAACCGGAGCATTCGGGTCCTCACGCTCTATCTCCCGTTGGTGTTGTTCATTCTCTTTATCGGCATCCCACTCTTCTGGGCGGTCTCGATCTCCCTCAAGGATGGCCAGGCGGTGATCAGTGGAGATTTTAGTTTCCTGCCGAAACCGACAACGTTTAAGAACTACTCCTATGTATGGACGCAGAATCGACTGAACCGGTTCTTTATGAACAGCATCATCACCAGCGGTGGTGCAGTCTTTATCATCGCCACCTTCGCCCTCTTCAACGGCTACGCGTTGAGTCGGTTCAACTTCCGAGGCAAACAGGCGTTCATGGTGATCCTGCTGATGACGCAGATGATCCCGCTGATCTTCAATATGTCCTCGATCTTCCTCTTGATGGTCAAGCTGCGGATGGCGAACTCCCTCTTTGGAATCATCCTGCTGCACATCGCTGCAGGGCTGCCCTACAACAGCTTGATGATGAAGAGCTTCATCGGGGCCATCCCCAAAGAGGTGGATGAGGCAGCGGCGATCGATGGGTGTAACCGCGTGCAGATCATCTGGCACATCATCCTGCCAGCAGTCCGCGCAGGCTTTACCACGGTGTTGGCGTACGCCTTCATCACCTGCTGGAATGAGTATCTGCTCTCCTACACCCTCTTGACGAGTGCTAAGAAGTTCCCGCTTTCGGTGGGCTTGAAGTACCTCGTCGGTGAGTATGGGACAAACTATTCAGCGCTTGCCGCTGGATGTGTCATCGCACTGATTCCGCCTATTGTGCTCTTTGCCTACGTGCAAAAGCATCTGGTAAGCGGGATGAGTGCCGGTGCGGTAAAAGGTTAATTATCCTGATTTACAGGAAAAAGGAGCAAAACAATGCGTAAAAAAATCACCTTAATTCTCTTAGCATTGATCGTCTCGATGAGCGTACTTTTTGCAGCGGGTGCTGCAGAGAAGGGCGCAAAAGATGACAAGATCAAGCTTACTTTTTGGGCGGAGTTTATCACCCCAGAAAGAACCGAGTACGTAGAGCGGATGGCAAAGGAGTACGAGAAACTCAATCCACACGTCACTGTAGAGGTTACCCCCCTACCGGATAAGGCAGATAAGAAGATTTTGACCGCCTATGAGGCTGGCCAAGGTCCCGATATCTTCCTCTCCTCCGGTCCGGATGTGACCAGCCAGGCCAACGGTGGATACATCATCCCCCTGAACGACTTCTTCGAGAGCTGGGATGACCATGGCCGTATCCTCGGTTCTGCAATCGATACCGTCAAGGATCTCGACATGAGCGGAGAGGGCAACCTCTACTACATTCCAAACGGTATCTCTGTCACGGTAATCTGGGTCCGCACCGACTGGATGCAGGAAGCTGGCTTATCGGGCATTAAGACCTGGGATGATTTCTTCCTCGCAGCTGAGAAGATGACCGACAAAGCAAACCGCCGCTACGGCGTAGCGATTCGCGGTGGCGCAGGTGGAGCGAAGTTCCTTGAGCGGCAGATGTATGCCTACAGTGGACTCAACTCCCTCTTCGATGAGAACGGCATCTGTACTCTCAACGATCCGAAGCACGTAGAGTTTGTCGATCGGTACTTCAATATGTACCGCAAGTTCACCTCCGAGGGCGACCTCAACTACGGTTGGACCGAGCTCTCCGCTTCGTTTGACTCTGGTCACTCTGGCATGATCATCCACAACCTCGGTTCTGCTGCTGATCACGTCAAAGCATTCAATAACGACCTCACCAAGTTTGAGGCGATCGGTATGCCCCTTAACCATAGAGGCACTTCGATGAACCTCATGCTGCAACCTGGCGGACTGACCATCTCATCCACCTGTAAACATCCAGAGCAAGCCTTTGACTTTGTGAAGTTTATGACTACCGGTGATGTGGTAAGCGAGTACGCACAGAAGTGGGGCGTAATCCCTGTCGACACCAAGGTGCTCGAGAGCGCAGCCTGGATCCAGGACACTCCGTGGTTCAAGGCTTCTGCAGATCTGCTGCTCGATGAGAACACCCTGTTCTACAACCAGTATGCTTGGCTGCCTGGCCGCAATGCGCTGTACAACCAGATCGACACCGAGTCTCAGTACATCATGGTTGGTCAGATGACCGCCCAAGAGATGCTGGACAACTGGGCGAAGGCGTGTCAGGAGAGCTACGACACAGTCTTTGGCAAATAAGAGTGATTTGCTCATCCTTAGGGTGTACTCTAAGGATGAGCAACTATACTGAGAGAGGAGAGTATATGAAAAAGAAGATTGGTTTTATAGGTTTGGGTCATATGGGATTGCCCATGGCGCTAAATCTGTGCAAAGAGGGGTATCCTCTGTATGTATGCTCTCGAAACAATCGAAGCCAGCAACGGATCCTCGAGGCGGGAGGCATCGCCATTGAAAGTTTTAAGAAGATGGGAAGTGAGTGTGATGTGATTATCAGCATCGTGCCCGCTGACCAGGAGGTGATCGACCTCTATACTGGCGAGGATGGAATACTCTCCGAGCCAAAGGATAACTTGGTCTGTATTGAGATGACCTCAGCTCGGGGGTCGACCAAGGAAGGGATCGCCAACTATATCCAAGAGATGGAGATCAATGCCCACTTTATCGATGCACCGGTCAGCGGTGGGGTCAAAGGAGCGACCGAAGGGACGCTCTCGATTATGGTGGGGTGTGAGAAGGAAGTTTTTGAAGAGCATCTGCCGATCCTAGAAGCGATGGGAAGTTTTATCGTACACACCGGAGCGGTGGGTACTGCCTCGCACATCAAGATGCTCAACCAGATGCTCAATGCAGCGAACACTGCTATCGCTGCCGAAGTGCTCTGCCTAGCACGGGACTTGGGAATCGACGATACGGTCCTCAGCCAGGTGATCAACAAGAGCAGTGGAAGAAGTTTTGTCTTTGAACAGAATGTACCGAAGTACATGATGAGTGGGGACCATACCCCAGGCTTTATGCTGAAGCTGATGAAGAAGGATGTCTCCCTCTTCACCGGGACAGCACGCGAGAAGAGCGCCTTTGCTCCCCTTGCCAACCTGGTGTATCAGATCTTTGAAGCGACGGCCAACGCTGGCTTTTCAGAGAACAACTATACAGCGATCCACTCGTGGTATGAACAGAATCAGCGAACAAGCGAATAAAATACGTGGGAGTAGGAGACTCATACATGAAGCATAGGTGTGTCCATTGGGAAGCATTACGAGATCTTTGTCAAACGCTGCTAGAAGCGGAAAAGATGCCAAGAGCAGATGCGCTGCTCTGTGCAGATAATCTCGTTGACGCCGATCTACGAGGGGTCGAATCACATGGGGTGAGCAGGCTGAGCAACTACCTCAAGCGCCTGCAAACCGGTGTGGTCGCCAACGATAATCGGGTAACCATCATCGAGGAGCATCCAGCGAGTCTTGCCATCGATGGGGGCAACTCGATGGGGATGGTTAGCAGCACGTTTGCGATGCAAAAGAGCATCGAAAAAGCGCGCGAGAGTGGTGTCTGCTTTAGCACAGTGAAGAACTCCAACCACTACGGTATGGCCTCCTACTACGTCTCTATGGCAGCCGAAGCGGGCATGATCGGTCTCACCGGCTCCAACGCACCGCCAAACCTTGCCCCTTGGGGAAGCCCACAGAAGTATATGGGGACCAACCCCATCGCCTTCGGCGCTCCTACGAAAGAGCATCCTATTATTCTGGATATGGCCCCAAGTGTGGTAGCGATGGGGAAAATTATTCTCGCTGCCAAGCTCGGACAGAGCATCCCAGAGGGGTGGGTGCTCGACTCTGAAGGCAAGCCGACCACCGATCCTGTGGTCGGGCAATACGGGACCTTGGTTCCCATCGGAGGGCCGAAGGGATCAGGGCTCGCGATCTTCGGAGAGATCCTCAGCGGGGTGCTCTCAGGGGCAAGCTGGGGACCGCATATCAACAACTTCTGGAGTGACTTTGAAAACCCCCAGAATGTCGGGCACTACTTCTTAGCGATCGACATCAACAAGTTCATCCCGTATGAGCTCTTCCTCGATCGGATTACCCAGCTGATAGCTGAGCTGAAGGGGCTTCCCAAGAG